>CAZIAU010000140.1:0-3448 GCA_964536755.1 uncultured Bacteroides sp.
CTTGTCCGCATAACGAATTATTTTGGTCTCGATACTGGGGCAATATCGCGGCCCAATACTTTTAATGGTACCGTTAAACATAGGGCTTTTTGCAAACCCCTTTTCCAGTTCATTATGAACAATTAAATTTGTATAGGCAATGTAGCAACTACGGTGTTTCGAATAATCTACATCATAATCCAGATAACTGAATTTTCTGTTTTCTGAGTCTCCCGGTTGCTTTTCAAGTTTATTAAAATCTATACTTCTTCCATCAATTCTTGCAGGTGTACCGGTTTTCATTCTTCCCACCTCAAACCCATACTCCCTTAATTGCTCGCTTATTCCATATGCCGGAGGTTCGCCCATTCTTCCCCCCTCCATTTTTACTCCTCCTACATGCATTAACCCGTTTATAAAGGTACCAGCTGTAAGTATAACAGCCCTGGATCTGAATTCAATTCCCATGGCTGTTTTAACTCCTCCAACTTTTCCATCATTAATGACAAGCCTTGTCACTTTGTCCTGCCAAAATTCAAGATTTTCAATGCTTTCCAGCACTTTTCTCCATTCTATTGTAAACATAGTTCTGTCACATTGAGCTCTCGGGCTCCACATGGCCGGTCCTTTACTTCTGTTCAGCAACCTGTACTGTATCATCGACCTGTCAGTCACTATCCCCGAATATCCCCCGATTGCATCTATCTCCCTAATTATCTGACCTTTAGCGATGCCCCCCATGGCCGGATTGCACGACATCTGTGCAAATTTTGTCATGTCCATTGTAATTAGCAGGGTTTTGCTACCCATATTTGCAGTGGCAGCGGCAGCTTCACATCCTGCGTGACCACCTCCCACAACAATTACATCGTATTCCGAATTCATTTTAATTAACTTTCAACCACAAATGTAAGGCTTCATTTTCCTTTTCTTTCATTATTTCTCTCTCCCTCTCTGTTTCATCCCTTAAACCCAGCAAATGAAGAACTCCGTGAATCATGACCCGTCTAAGCTCTTCTGTTAATTCAACCTCATACGATTTTGCATTAATTTTTACTTGGTCTATGCTGATGAAAACATCTCCCGAGATCACATTATCCTCCTTATACTCAAAGGTAATAACGTCTGTATAGTAATTGTGGTTTAAAAAATCCCTGTTCATGAGCATCAGAAGCTCATTAGAAGTGAATATAAAATTTATTTGCCCGGGATTTTTATCATATTCGCCAAGATACTGGCGAATCCATTGTTTGTGTTTATTTTTCTCTTTTAATTCAAAATTAATTCCGTCATTATGAAACCTTATCGCCACTACAATCTGAATTTAAGCTCGACGATTCTTCCTTCTTCCAGGTAAAGGATTTCATCCGAAAGATGCTCCATTAGAAATATTCCCCTTCCGCTGATTTTTTCAAGATTTTCAGGAGAAGTAGGGTCCGGTATACTTCCATAATCAAATCCTTTTCCCTGATCCTCAATGTGTACAAAAAGTTCTTTTTCCAGCAAGTGTATCTCAATTTTTACACTTTTTTGCGGATCAGAATTATTACCATGTATAATGGCATTATTGGTCGCCTCCATGGTAGCGACAAGAACATTTCCATATATTTCATCGCTTAAATCCAGCTCCATGGATAATTCATCTATGGCCTTCTCAACCAATCGCAGATTTCCAATATCAGAAGGAATTTTCAGGTCTTTTCTCATAATAATTCCAATGGATTCTACTTATACGGCCGTATACCTGTAAAGGTTCCAAAAAAATATTATTTGCTTAACCATTCCTCCGGGTTAAGAATAGATCTCTCCTGCCATACCTCAAAATGAACCATTGAAACATTGTTCCCCTGATCTGTAAAAGCTTCACCAAGAACTTCTTTTGTAATTACTTTATCTCCAGTTTTCACCCTTACATTTACCAGATTCTGGTAAACCGAGAGGTAAGCTCCATGTCTTATAAGTACCGTATAATTTGCTCCCAGGATGGCAAACACTTTCGTCACCTCCCCTTCAAATACCGCCCTTACTTCTGTTCCCGGAGTGCTGTTAATATCAATACCATTATTCTTCAGACTTGAACCACGTAATCCCGGGTATTCATTATTTCCAAAACCTGTTGTTATTATACCACGATCTACCGGCCAGGGTAATTTTCCCTTATTTCTTCTGAAATCATCACCTACCAGCTCCTGTTCCGGCGTCAGGGCTGCATAAATGTTACGCGAGTTCAGTTTCCGTGCTTCTTCTTCTATATTTTCTCTGATTCTCGTTTCCAGTTCTCTGGCTATCCTTTCCTTCTCCTTTATTTCTTTTTTTAACTGTGATTCCTTTTTTTCCAGTTCGGATACCATTCCCGATCTTTTTAACCTTTCATTGATCAGTCTTTTTTGTTCTCTTTCTTTCTCTTCAAGCAGGGCCAGTTTTTCATTCTTTAATTCATTTAAATCCTCTTTCTTTTTACTTAATTGATCAACAAGTGCTTCTATCTCGTTTGCCTTTTGTATTCTGTAATCACTTATATATTTCAGGTATTTATACCGTTGGTATGATTGTGATATGGTTTCCCCAGCCAGGATATACATTAATTTTTCATAATCAGTGTGATTCCTGTAAGCGTAATATACCATAAGTGCATACTCATTTTTATTCTCTTCATTTTCCTTTATCAGTCTGTTGATTTGCATTTGAGTATCATTTATCTCATTCTCTGTAAGGTTTACTTCCTGTTCCAGTGCATTTATAAGGTTGGCCCTCGAGTTTATCCCTCTCTGAAGAATTCTCAATCTCTGAACTGAACTGGACTTTTCAACTGTAGTTTGCTCAAGCAGTTCCCTGGCAAGTTTAATCTCATCAAATGCCTTTTGTTTCTCTTGCTGCAATTCTTCACGTGTTTGCCCCCACACTTGAAAGGTTATCAGGATGATAATAAAAGTTATGTAAAATCTATAATTCATTATATTTCAACATAACTATATTTTCGTTCATTAACCTTCATCCTTACATCTATTTCTCGATTATAGAATATTGATCCCTTTCCTGCCTTAATCTCAAAGTCATGTATCATGAAATTTGAATTTATCGTAAAACCATCTTCCTGCTTTTCACCTCTAAAGTATTCTTTGCTCTGTGAGTGAAAAAATTCAAATTTAGTCATATATAACGCCGAGGGGGCCAGGTATATTCTTTTCTTAATATACTTGTCTTCAAATTCAAAACATATATTTTTTAAAGAATCTTCCTTCACCTTTTCCATATCGTCACACAGATAGTATCTTGAAAATATATTCTGTAAATCATCAAAATTTACAGGACTCTGGAAACCAAAACGTCTGTTTAGTGCCGTCCTGTATACGGTCTTGTTAATTCTATCAATTACTTTAATTGAATCGTACTCCACGGTTGCACGAATGATTTCAAATCCGTTATTTACTGCCGAAAGGTATATTATGGAATCCTTCTTTGAAAATAG
>CAZIAU010000140.1:3458-7160 GCA_964536755.1 uncultured Bacteroides sp.
TCAATGTTACTTCATATCTTTCATCTTCGAATAAGATTATGGCTTCTGCTTTGCTGATCAGAATGGTTCTTATGGTATCATTAGATAAGCAAACTTCTTTCATTCCTTCTATTCCTGTCGGAATAGAATGTTCCGGTTTGACAATTTCCCTTGCTACCCTGCATTGTTGCAATATTAATCCTGTAACAATTAGAATAAACCAAATGAGTTTATTCATCCGAAATATTATTTATTGATTCTATTTTTTTCTCAAGTACCTCTTTATCTCCACCCAGTAAAATAGCATTCAGGTAGTAAGATTTAGCTATTTCGAAGCTTTTTAGTGCATTCTGAATGTCTCCTGCATGTTCATTTACCTCTGGATCATTATTCCCTCCCTTTTCAAGTGCACCCAGGATATACTTTTCAGCTTCTTCGTACTTTTTCATTTTAAAAAGTACCCAGGCATAGGTGTCAAGAAATGTTGAATTATCGGGATTGTTTAAAATGGCTTTGTGACTCCAATTCAATGCACGAGATAATTTTTCCCCTCTTTCTGCCAGGTAATAACTGTAATTGTTCAATACCATATAATTATCAGGGTCTTCTGAAATCAATTTTTCAAAAAGTGAGTCCGATTTAGTAAAATCATTCAGTCTGTAATAAGCTTCTGCATAAAGCATTCTTGAAATGGAGGCATACTCTTCTAATGAAAATTTCTCAAATGAAACTGCCTGATAATTTTCTATAAGTTCCGGATATTTTTCCTCATCATAGAGGACAATTCCTTTATAATACCTTAAATCAGCACTATCGGGGTACTCAACTATTGCTCTGTTGGTCATTGACAATAATTCGTCATTATTTCCTGCAGCATTGGCAAGTAAAATTGCCTGCATATAGATGTTATAGTTACCCCGGTTCGATTCCAGGTAGGATTTTAGCTGAAAGAAAGCCTTATCATAGGCTTTTAATTCTATATAAAAATCCGTCGCCATAAGCCTGACTTCTGCATCATCGGGGTGAACCTTCAAAAATACCAGTAACAGATCTTCCAATTCTTCAGGATATTCTTTTATAAATTTTTCATCCGACAAATAGTATGATATTATTGCCTTTTTCCTTTTCAGATCTATTAATTCATTGTCGAATGAACGGATAAGGTATTGGAAGCTCTTTTTAAAATCTTCTTTCTTACGATAATAATCTGTGAGGTTAGTCAATGCAAAAATATTTGTACTGTCCATTTCCAGTATCTGTTGATAATATTCCGCTGCCTCATCTTCCTTTCCACTTTTCAGGGACAACTCCGCGGCAACAATCCTGAATTGTATTGCTTCCGGAAAAAGTTCCATAACCTTCACAATTTCCTGTCTGGCCAAATCAAATTTCTCTTCATTTTCATATACGGAAGCTTTCAACAGGGTTATTTTTTCACTGAATCCTCTTTCCTTTTCGATTCTTTCCAGTATTCTTATGGCCTTTCCGTCTTTTCCTTTACTAAAATATACAGTAGCAAGCTGGTATTCCCATTCTACTTCTTCTGGATCATTTTTGACTTTTTCCTTCAGTATTTTTATCATGGTATCAAACTGCTCGCCTGCTCCCAGTGCATTCAGGTAGGCCATAAAATACCATTTATTATCCCGGTCAAGTAAGTAGGCTTTTTCAAGGTTTTCGGTGGCCATTTCAATCTGTTTTGACATCAGGTAGATGTTTCCCAGTTCAAAATATGCAACATCACAATCGGGTTTGTCCTTGATAACCAGCCTGTAAAGTTTTACAGCTTCTGATATACTACCCAGGTTTTTTTGTTTAACAGCTTCTATAAGTGCATACTGATAGTCCTTATTATCTTCTTTTTCCTGTCCCCGACAATACAGGCTGAATGCCAGAAAAATTATAACTGCCACCCGATATATGCATTGTTTCTTCATAATCCTATTATTTCTTCCCCTCCCCCTGTATTAATTATCCGTTTTTATATTTTAAAAAAGTATTGCGCTCTCCGAAATAGACAAAAGTTCCAAATAAGGCCAAGAAAGCCAATCCTGCCAGATCACTTAATTTTTCCGCGTTCCGTAAAAATAGTCTATTGATATAAAATATCACTAATGCAATGAATACATAAAACAAAATTCTTCCTGTTTTATAAGCAATCGGATAGTGCTTTCTGGACCAGATATACGATATAATAACCATAACGCTGTAGCACAGCAGATGACCCCAGGCAGAGGCGGTATACCCGTATCGGGGAATGAAAGCCACATTTACTATTACGGTAATCATTGCCCCCAGAATTACCAGAATGGCCCCAATCATTGTCCTGTTGGTTAATTTGTACCATATGGACAGGTTAAAGAATATACCCATGATCAGATTTGCCATGAGAATCACTGGAACAATATGTACCCCCTCCCTGAAATTACTCCCGATAAACAGAATAAAATAATCGAGATAAAGGTTCACCATCAGGAAAATAAATAATCCCGTTACCACGAAAAATGTCATTACATCAGCGTATAGCTCCCGTGCATTTCTGTCTCCGGATTTACTGAAAAAGAATGGCTCTGCTGCATATTTGAACATTTGAACGAACAATGTCATCAATACTGCCAGCTTATAATTTGCCCCATATATTCCCAGCTGCTCCATGGGTATCTGTCCTTCGGGTATAAGGTGTTTTAACAGGATCCGGTCCAGGGCTTCGTTAACCGTACCGGCAAGTCCTGCTATCAGCAACGGATAGGAATATTTCAACAGAATTACCAGCAGTTTTTTATCAAAAGTCGAATTAAAGGCATTTTTAATATCATCCGTTAGTAATAATAGCTTGGTTATTGAAGCTATCATATTGGATATCAACACATAGCCTACACCAATATCAGGATTATAGATTGCCGAAACCAACGACGTATCCAGATGCCTCGGACAGTAGTAGAGAAAAAAGAGATTAAGTCCAATATTAATTGATACTTCGGTAATCCTAATAGCGGCATATTTTCCCGCCCGGTTATACATCCTGATCCTGGCAAAAGGAATGGAGGTAAAGGCATCAATACCCACTATTATTGCCAACCACTTAATATATTCCGGATTAGACTCATATCCCATGATCCTGCTTATTGATCCTGACCATACGGTAACCGCTGCAACAAATAATACAGAAGTAATGAACAAAGAGGTCAGCGCTGTGGTATACACTTTCTCTTTCTTTCTGGAATTACTGGCATACCTGAAATATCCCGTTTCCATTCCATAGGTAAGAATTACAAGCAGGAAGACCACATATGCATATAGCTCTGTTATTACTCCGTATGTTGATTTATCAAAAACACGAGTATAAAAAGGTGTTAAAAGCAGGTAATTTAAAAGCCTGGGCAAAACGATACCTAACCCGTAGATTGCGGTCTGTCCAAATAGTTGCTTAATAGGATTTTTCAATACTCCAGAATCTGAGCAAAAGTAGTTATTTTCAAAGGGTAAACAGCAGCGTTATGGGGCAGAATCTAAACATTCATTCTATCTTTGTATATCAATTCTATATTAAAGTTACGTCAAATCTTATGAAGAAGTATGTGATATTCTTTCTTGTTTCCGTGACAATATTGTCAATAACGACAGAAATTCCAGCTCAATCTTGTTCAACTGCACCGGAACAATTAATAAAAATTGAAGCAAGCATGGGGACAATGGTTGGGAAGCGTTACAATGAAACACCGG
>CAZIAU010000141.1:0-7136 GCA_964536755.1 uncultured Bacteroides sp.
GGGGTAATGAGAAATTCATGCTGTTAAAGAAGGCCAGTGATTCATTTATCCACCGGTTAATTTCTGATCTTTTCATAGTTAAGTAATGGTTAAATATTTATATTATAGGGTTATTAATCAGAACTATATATATTTTATTTAAAGTTTCACTTTACTTCCCGTACCTGTTGCCTTCAGTGATCCAGTTCCATGTGCCTGTCCTGAAAGGTGATGCAGGCAGGTTTTCGCTGTTGAACAGGCTTGCATCTTCCGGGTAGTTTTGCCACCCATACCTCACATACGCGGGTTCCTTAATCTGGTCACTCCATACTTCAACAGTGTTGGGATCGGTAATCCTGGCCCGGGCAAAACTGAACGTCCGGTTATCGGTTGAAACCTCAAATCCCGTAAGACAACCATAATCGCTCCGGACTCTCAGCCCCTCTCCCACCTGGCTGAATGTTATGACCATCCTGCCATCCCTGACTACAGCCGATTCCATGACAGGGCCTGAATAAACAATATCTTTTCCATACGCCATCTTCAGAGCCGGAAGGGCAAGTCTTTTGCCCACATCCCATTTGTTCCTGGGATGAATATTGTCCGGATCACCGATATCAATGGTCACTGCCATCCCCGTATTTGGCAGCTCAAGAGCTTTTCGCTGGGCCTCCCTGAGTTCGGGCCATAATCCTGGCTCCGGACGGTCATAGGCTGCCAGTTGAACAAAAAGAAAAGGAAAATCACCCTGGCCCCAATGCATACGCCAGTCTCTTATCATATCAGGGAAAAGCTTTGAATATTCAAATGCCCGGTCGTCATTGGCTTCACCCTGGTACCATATGACACCCGTGATGGGAAGATTCAATAATGGATGGATCATCTGGTTAAACAGCGAGGACGGTGCTGTATTTGGGCTGGCTTTTACGGAAAATCCCCCGGGGACATCCACCGGATTATCCAGTATCAGGGATATTTTGTACTGCCAATCTCCACAAAGCAATTGTCTGCCTTCCGGATTACCAACAGGATGGAAATTCATTTGCCCCGGTCTGGTTATTATACCACCATTTCCTGAACAATCAAACACCCTGATTATTATTTCATTATCGTGAGTTTTCAGGTATCCTGCTTCTGCTTTGTAATTCCTCCGGGGTTCTGGTTCAAAGCTTTCACCCAGCAGATGGCCGTTCAGCCAGACCATGCCATGGTCATAGAATGCACCAAGGTTAAACTGGATATCCTTATCCTGGTACGGGGAAGGAAGATCAAATTGTTTCTTGAACCAGACTGCTCCATCCATAGTGGAGAATAGCTCATTATCCAGTTCCTGTGGGATCCGGGTCCACTCCCAGCTTATAAAACTCATATTATATTTCTGCCACTCCTCCAGCATTCCGGTCCCTTCGTATACAAATTCTTTCATTGCGCCGATCCGTTCATTCCTTAGTTTGGCAGTAGCGGAATTGCTATAATCAACCGATTTATCAAGTTTTTCATATACTGAGGCTATGTGGGGATATTTTTCCAGTGTATTCATACTGGTCCAGGCTTCCACATTCGTTCCGCCCCAGCTTGTACTGATCAATCCGATAGGTATTCCGGTTTCAGTCAGAAGCTGTTTCCCAAAATAGTAAGCAACTGCGGAAAAGTCCAGTATTGTTCTTCCCTCGGCCTGGATCCATCCCGATCCGGTAAGGTCTTGCACGGGTGTAAGAGCCATCTCGCGTTCCACTGTAAACATTCGCATGCGGGGATAACTTGCTGTCACGGATCCCTCTCCGGCTCCAACTCTTCCCAGTGTCCAGAACATATTGGACTGACCCGAACAGATCCAGACATCCCCTATCAGGATATTCTTAAAAAGAATACTGTTCTTTCCTTTTATCTCAAGACTGAGTGGATCCACTGATGCCGGCCTAGGATCCAGAAGGATGTTCCATGAACCATCTTCTCCTGCACGGGTTGACGATTCCTCTTCACCCAGACTGACCGTAACTTTCTCATTTTTGTCTGCCCAGCCCCAGATCCTGATGGGCATATTCCTCTGAATGACCATATTGTCAGAAAAGATGGCGGGTAATTTTACATCAGATCTGCCGGGTACAGAGATAATTATAAATGTCAGGATGAAAAGCAGGTTTTTCATGACGTTAGATTGGATTGGGTTTTATATATTAGTCTTAAATTAATTCAGTATAAACCTATGAATTACGAGTGAGATATTGACATCTCCTCATAACATTTTTAAGCACACTATCTGTTTTTTACAGATCAATAACCAATAACTACTAACCAACCCATGAAATCATTATTTATAATCTCCATATTATTTGTTGTGGGGACCTGTTCATGTAATCAGGAAAAGCAACAAACCAGACCAAATGCGGTAATTATCTTTCTGGACGACTCCGGATGGGCCGATTTTGAGCCATTCGGTGAAGTTGTGCTGGAAACCCCAAACGTAACCAAACTGGCATCTGAAGGATGCGCCTATTACAATTTCTATGTGCCCCAGGCTGTATGTTCAGCATCCAGATCTGCCCTGTTAAGTGGTTGTTTTCCGGGCAGGACGGGGGTTTTTGGAGCACATGCCCCGGATGCATGGGGACTCGATACTTCATTTGCCACCATTGGCGAAGTATTCAGTAAGGCTGGTTATGCCACCGCCGCATTTGGAAAATGGCATTGCGGCGACCAGCCTGAAACGAGATCCTATTCCAGGGGATTTGATGAAACATGTGGACTTATGTACTCCAACGATATGTGGAAATACCACCCGGAAAGGGCGGGATACTGGGGACAGTGGCCTCTTAAATTCTGGGAAAACGGGAAGGTGATCATCGAGGATGTAGAAAAGGAGGATCAAAAGAATCTGACAAGATGGTATACAGAACATGCGGTCGATTTTATTCAGAGGCACCGGGATGCTCCCTTCCTTCTCTATGTCCCTCACAGTATGCCGCATGTTCCCCTCTTTTGCAGCGATGAATTTGAGGGAAAATCGGGAAAGGGGCTCTACTGGGATGTGTTGCTTGAGGTGGACTGGAGCGTGGGACAGATCACCACGGCATTGAAAGAGTGTGGAATTGATAAAAACACAATAGTGATCCTGACCTCTGATAACGGTCCATGGATTTCATACGGGAATCACGCCGGTATTACACCCTTCCGGGAAGCCAAAGGAACCTCGTTTGACGGTGGTGTGCGTTCGGCATGCATTATAAAGTATCCGGGCAGGATCAAAGCCGGTGTTATTTCATCCAGAACTTTCGGTTCGGTGGACCTCCTTCCAACTCTTTGTTACCTGGCAGGAGTTCCATTACCTGAAAATGAGATTGATGGAAAAAATGTCTGGGATCTGGTGACCGGGAAACCTGAAGCCGTCAATCCCCATACTTATTACGCCTTTTCCAATGGAAGTAACTTTGAAGGTGTAATGAGTGGTGATGGCCGTTGGAAATTGCATTTGCCACATGAATACAGGTCACTTGTAGAAGCAGGGAAAGACGGAATGGCCGGGAAATATGAGATGTTAAGTATTGATACGGCACTTTTTGACATGCAGGAAGATCCATATGAGACCAAGAATGTGATGGAGGATAATCCGGAAATAGCGGGTGAATTGATCAAACTTGCAGAACTCCATAAACAGAAGTTCTATTCCAGATAGTGCCTGTTCCGGTTGCCCGGCCGCTATTAACGGAAAGGAAAATGGCACAGGTAAAATATTATTGGATTACAGGTCAGTGAAATATTTAATCCTGTGTTCAACAAGATGTTCTTTCATTATTCTTTTATAACCCGCTTCAGCGATTTTATTTGCTGAATGAGGATTGCTTAAAGCCCATCTTGCTTTACTGATAAGTTCATCAATACTGTTGTAGGTTAATATCTCATCCCTGGCAAATATGGTGTGTATATTATCCTGATAGTCGGTCAGCAGCAGGCTGCCCATACCGCACACTTCAAACATCCTCATATTTGTGGCCTCAGTTGCCAGATCAATATGACAATTGAATACAACGAGGTGATGCTTTATTTCTTTCCTGTATGTAAAATTTTTAACCGGTTGCATATTCATCTTCCTGAGTTTCCTCGGGTATTTACGATAAACCACCTGATTTGTAAGTATTCTTTTAGCAAAATCAACAGGAGTATTTGATTCAAGCCTCATTCTGAGCGTTAATGGAATATCATTATTGATCATTTCATTAATACATTCCATTCTCCTGTAATGAAATCTATCTTTTAATATTAATGATCCTGCACAAAGAACATTATTTATTTTTGGAAGATAGTCTGATTCTGTATCCATGCCGGGATCAAACGCATTAAGGATTTTTACTGCATTAATCCCTTTCTCTAATAACTCTTCTTTCGTGGAATCCATGCCAACCAGCATCAGATCATATAATTTGAATGTATGCAATAAATCGGGTGTTACCTCAGTATTATGATGCCCTATAAGTTTAGCCCCACTATCTTTTATTGCCTGCACAAATTCTTCATCGAACCTGATTGCACTCTGTATAAATACTTTTGATGGGTGATTCTCTCTTATAAAACTGATAGTTTCCCCGGAAGGATATATCATTTTATAGTTATCAATGTATTTTCCTATAAAATCAAACCAGGTAGATTCTTTTGGATTTGCTATGTGGATGAACATTATCCTATTGTTTTTTGAGAATCTCGTTGGAATGCTTATGATCATGCAAGATGCATACCGCCGGTCCATCCGTCCACATAGGAAGACTGCATCCATGCAAGGTTCTTCCCTCTGTAAAAGGGTTGCAGGGCAAGACGTATCTCCTCCATTCTGGATTCATCCAGAGTTTTAAAATCACGCAGTATCGCCAGGTTGGCATTCAGAACTTCCTGGCTGTCCATGCCGATATTGATCATATGGAATTCTTTAAGGCTCAGTCCATACTTAATAAGGTCTGAAGCAGCAAGTCCCTGCACCGTCTCCCTGGGCCTGATAATCTTCATGGCAATCACACCCATTCCTTTCTTCATTGCATAAGGGGCTGGTAGTTCTTCGAACTTCTGAGATCCATCCGGTGCCTGGTGATTCAATGCGATCATCATCACATCGAAATCGTAAAGTTCTGCGGCCCTCTTCATTCCTTCTGCGGTAGTATGGCCTGTAAATCCAATATGTTTCAGTATACCCTCGCTTTTGTACTGGTGAAGGACCTCCAGGACCATTCCTTTTTCACCGAGTTGCTCGGCATCCTCAACTGAATTCAGGGAGTGCACGTGCAAAAGGTCTAAGTGATCCGTCTGCAAACGTTTCAGGCTCCTTTCAATACTTTCCTTGGCTTTATCCGCACTCCTGGCATCTGTCTTGGATACCATGAATACCTTATCACGTCTTTCCTTCAGAATCTTGCCAATGCGTTCTTCACTAGAGATCCGGTCGTTTCCGTAAGTTGAAGCCGTATCCCAGTAGTAAAGCCCCTGGTTGAAGGCCTCTTCAAGGATCTCCAGAGCCTTGTCATCGTTCTCCACTGACATCCAGCGGCTACCGCATCCAAATCCCAGTCTGGGTACGGTTACACCTGTACTGCCGAGCTTTACTGTTGGTAAATCTTTTGAATCAAAAGGTAAACTCGTCCCCGTACAACTTACGGAGGGGGCCAATGCCATAGTTGCAGTTGCAGCTGCGGTGGTTTGTACGAACTCCCTGCGGGTGATCTTTGTCTTCATGATGGTGCCTTTCCTTATTTATGTTGTGAATTAATATTTCGGAACAAGATAAACATATAGCTCAAATATGTCAAAGCGGGATCATGCTAGAGTAGTTCTTCGGGCACGGCCACATGGTAAGTTATCCCTCCCGTGGTTTCACGGTAAAATGCCATGAGCCTCCTGTTAATGCAGGAGAAAAAAGCCGGGATGACAATACTCCTACCGAATGCCTCGGCCAACGCAGGAGTATCCTGATCTCTCTGCCACTCCATTATGGCCTCAATGGCATCCTTTTTCAGGCGTTTTTGCACATTTTCCTTGATCTCACGGCTTCCTTCATAGGTTTCCTTTAACTCCTCCCGGTAGGTCTTCAACGCCTCCGTTTCGCTGATCATCTTTTCATTCTGTTGGTCCGTGGTAAAATGCAGATTTATATCGATTTCCTCAACCTGGTAATTTTTCTGGAGAATCCTGTAAAACTTACCCAGCTCTTTCTCTGTATGTATTTCAAGCAAGGGAGCTGTAAACTGGAACGTAAGAACAAATACCAGATATAGATCCAGATCAAGATTTCCGTGTTTTGCTTCAAGCAACCGGGTATTCAGATAGTGGATAAAACTTCTGATAAACTGTTCCTTTCTCGGGGGTGAAAAATAGTGTTCCAGGAGCGGTTTCTCGTCGGGGAACTCAGAAACAGCTGAGATAATTTCATCGATACTCAGGGTACGCAGCCTCTGTTCCGGACGCGGTTCAGGTTCAAGGGAAAAACGCATTTCCTGATTGAATTAAATTTCAAACACTAAAATAATCAAAATGATCGGAAATAGTATGAGGCAAGCCTTAACTTATAAAGGGCCACTCCTTTTGAAACGACCTCGAACAAATCTATTTTTAAGAGGTTATTGTATTATAATATGCAAATAAGATAACCACATCAAAATACAAAATATGTCGGTAAGAAGAGCAAATTCAAAATGGAATGGTACACTAAAAGATGGGAGTGGTACCATGAATTTCAGTAATTACAGCGGACCCTATACTTTTGCATCCCGGTTTGAGGAAGGTAAAGGTACAAATCCCGAGGAGCTTGTGGGTGCAGCTCACTCGGGATGCTATTCCATGTTCCTGTCTGCACTTATCAGCGATGAGGGTCTTGTGCCAGAAAGCGTTGAAACCACGGCCACCGTCCACCTGGGCCGTGATGATACCGGGCCCCTGATCACTACCATTGAATTGGACTGTAAAGTTAAATGTGACGGGCTTTCACAGGATAAATTTGACGAACTTGCTGTAGCAGCCAAGAAAAAATGTCCTATTTCCAGGTTGGTTGCTGCAGCCGACATTAATTTAACAGCAACCTTACTCTAGTGGCTCTTCATAAAGTACAGAGTGTAATTCATTCAACATATCCACGGGCATTTTAACGATTTTCCTGTCATATGTTATCAGGCCATTTACCT
>CAZIAU010000142.1:0-2519 GCA_964536755.1 uncultured Bacteroides sp.
GTTATATAAGACCAATAAAATAGACTAAATAATTACTTATGAAACGGATATTCACCCTAAGTCTGACAACCGCTCTTATGCTGTTATTATGTTTCCGGATGGCTCCCCTTAAGGCTCAGTCGGAGGAACAGATCAAACAGTTCAACCTGGAGCGGGAAAAGTATTTTACAGAGAAACTGGAGCTTACAGATAAAGAAGCAAAGCTGTTCTGGCCCGTCTACAATGATTTTAATAACCGGAAAATGATGATCGCCGAGGAAGAGAGGAATACCTTCAGGTACTGCCACAAAAATGCAGATAACCTTAGCGATGAAGAGTTTATCGAAGCACTTGATAAAATAAGGGATCTGAAGGATGAACAGCATAATCTGGAACAGAAGTATTACCGCGAGAAATTCCCCGCAGTGCTTCCCCCAAAAAAGGTTATGATGCTTTACAAAGTGGAATGGGACTTCCGCTCCCATCTGCTGAGGCAGATCAGGGGACATGGAACCGGAGAGCACGGGAGACGGAGCGGCCCCGGCAATGGCCATATCCCGGCGCCTGCACCACCTGAGATGATCACGTTTTAGGTATCCCGTTACAAAGCAATCGTTCCGGAGCTATCGTATCAGGGGACAGGATGGGTTAAAGATTCTCCGGTGCGTATTCCCTGACATAGAGGAGCTCTTCGGGCAGTTCCAGTTTAACCTCGCGGAGAAACCTGACACTGGCTTCCATATCCTGATACATGACCTTGTCATCTGTTACGAAAGATACATATTGCCTGTACTCCTCCATGAATCTTTCAAGAAACGAAGATGTACGTGCAGGGCGCCTGAACTCCATAGCCTGTGCAGCGTTATATAACTCGATGGCCAGGATACGCTCAAGATTGAGCATCACCCGGTAGGCCTTGGTCGCAGCATTGGCCCCCATACTGACATGATCCTCCTGACCCTGTGAAGATTCAATGGAATCAACCGATGAGGGGGTACAGAGCTGTTTGTTGTGGCTCACCATAGAGGCCGCGGTATACTGGGGGATCATGAATCCCGAATTTAAACCAGGATTTGCCGCAAGGAACGGGGGCAGGCCCCTGGTTCCTGAAAGAAGCTGGTAAGTGCGCCTTTCAGAGATATTTCCAAGCTCACTCATGGCAATGGCCAGGTTATCCATCGCGAGGGCCAGGGGCTGACCGTGGAAATTCCCGGCTGAAATGATCAAATCCTCGCGGGGGAAAATGGTAGGATTATCGGTCACCGAATTAATCTCATTGCGAAAGACATATGCCACATAGTTAATAGAGTCTTTGGAGGCACCGTGGACCTGGGGAATGCACCTGAATGAATAGGGGTCCTGGATATGTCCCTTGGGCCTGGAGATCAGTTCACTGTCCTCAACAAACCAGCGAATCCGGCGGGCAGTCACTATCTGTCCCCTGTGGGGCCTGATCTGCTGCACCAGATCATGGAACGGCTCAATCCGGCCGTCAAAGGCATCCAGGGATAGTGCACCGATGACATCGGCCAGCCTGGAAAGCTTGAATACTCTCAGGCAGAGGTGGACCCCATAGGCACTCATAAACTGGGTTCCGTTGAGCAGTGCCAGGCCCTCCTTGGACTGCAGGCTGATGGGCTCCCACCCCATCTCCTTTATTACTTCTGAGGCTTCTCTCCGGACCCCGTCTACATCCACTTCACCCAATCCAATAAGGGGCAGGCTCATGTGTGCCAGGGGAGCCAGATCGCCCGATGCTCCCAGGGAACCATAGGTGTAAACCACCGGCAGTATGTTGTGATTATAGAGATCTGTCAGCCTCCGGACAGTTTCAACCTGTACTCCCGAATTTCCGTAGGAGAGCGACTTGATTTTCAGGAGCAACATTAACTTTGTGATTTCTGCCGGGACCTCATCCCCTGTTCCGCAGGCATGGGACATGACCAGGTTCTTCTGCAGCAGTCCCAGGTCCTTCCGGTTGATTATAGTATTGCAGAGTGAACCGAATCCGGTATTAATGCCATAGAGTACCTCATCCCCTTTTTGAAGCCTCCTGTCCAGGTACTCACGGCATTCAGAAATTAGATTGACGGCTTCCTCCGACAGTTCTATCTTCTGCTGGCCATCGAGTATCTCTTCTATTTTTTCCCAATCTACTTCCCTTGTGGTTATCTGATGTACCTTTTCCATTTCACATTGATTTGTGAGTCCAATTACAGAAAAAAAAACGATCCCGGGAATGGATTGATCAATGTTATTTGGCAGCCGGGGAGAGACGGTCCACCAGCTGATCGGGTGTGAGCTTTTCCTGGATCCCCGTTTCCATTTCCCTGAGGGTAATCAGGCCATCCTTGATCTCCTGCTCCCCGACCAGGGCCACGAAGGGTATATTCCTCGTATTGGCATAGCTCATCTGCTTCTTCATTTTGGCCGCATCGGGGTAGAGTTCGCTGGCAATCCCGCCCGAACGAAGCCGGTCCAGTACAGGAAAAATACTCTTTACCTCCTGCTCCCCGAAATTCACAAAAAGTACCCTGGTA
>CAZIAU010000142.1:2529-7095 GCA_964536755.1 uncultured Bacteroides sp.
GTTTTTCCAGCACATCGTATATCCGGTCCGCTCCGAATGAAATACCCACACCCGAAACTCCTTCAAGTCCGAATATACCGGTGAGATCATCATATCTTCCTCCGCCACAAACGGATCCGATCTGAACCTCCTCCGATTTCACTTCGAATATGGTGCCCGTATAATAATTAAGTCCCCTGGCAAGGGTGAGGTCAAACTCCAGATTTGCGTTAACCCGGTCTGCTTCCATATAACCCAGGAGCTGACCAACCTCTTCCACTCCTTTAATCCCGGTTTCGGAAAGCTCCAGGCAGCTGCGTAAAAATTCCAGTTTTTCATGGTTGGTTCCTTTCATCTCCAGGACCGGACCCAGTTTCTCCAGTGCCTCTTTGCCCACTCCCTTCTGTTCCAGTTCCCTCATCACGTTCTTCATTCCGGTCTTCTCCAGCTTATCAATGGCCACGGTAATATCGGTAATCCTGTCCGGTTCACCCATGACCTCGGAGATACCCACCAGAACCTTCCGGTTATTCAGCCTGATCACCACCCGGAGTCCCAGTGCACCGAAGACTTCATCCATTATCTGTAACAGTTCGAACTCGTTCAGTAATGAATCACTGCCTATGACATCAGCATCACACTGGTAAAACTCCCTGTATCTTCCCTTCTGGGGACGATCGGCCCGCCATACGGGCTGGATCTGGAAACGCCTGAAAGGAAAAGCGATCTCGTTGCGATGCTGTACAACGAACCTGGCGAAAGGAACGGTGAGATCATAGCGCAATCCCTTACCCGAAATCATTGTCCCGAGCCTCCCTGCAGGTGTATTTATCAGTTCTTCACGGGTCAGTTTCCCTTTGAAGTCGCCCGAATTCAAAACCTTGAACAGCAGTTTATCGCCCTCATCTCCGTACTTCCCCAGAAGTGAGGTCAGGTTCTCCATAGCCGGTGTTTCAATGGGAAGGTAGCCGTGGACCTTGAAGATCTTTCGAATGGTATCAAAAATATAATTCCGCCTGGTCATCTCCAGGGAATTAAAATCTCTCGTGCCTTTGGGAATAGAGGGTCTGTCTGTCATAACAAGGATAGCTTCTATTGCATGGCTCTGGCCAGCTTCTTAAGATCCTCCTCCAGGAACGCATCAGGCTTTTTGCTGGTCACTTTGTGGTAATCGAAATAGTAAAATTTGGCTTCTGCCGCACCTATAAGTATCTTATAAACACGGGCATTCATTTTCTTTCCCTCGGGACCCACCTTGTGCAAGAAAACGGCTTTTTCATCACGGGACATAATCAGTTCCTTGATCTCATCCGGTGTCACGATCTTCACATCATACGGGTATATCTTCCTGAGTTTCGCTTCTGACGCAATGCTTCGTTCCAGATCCTCTTCCACCAGGCAGAGTGTTTTACCCCTCATATCGGCCATGTTGTCGTTATAATGCTTGAATACATTCTGCGAAACCATATCCGGGTTTTCAGTGAGTAACCGGACATGATTCTGCATGAACCTGATCATGATTCCAAGTTTATAGGCGTAACGGTCCTCATCCACCCCGTGGTAACTGAGGGGCAGGTTGGTGATATCTTTCATATCGTCGATCGATTCGTAATCCCCGCCAAGAGAAAGGCAGAGGAACATGTACCGTGTCTGAGATTTATCCTTTTCGAAATTCACTGCTGCCAGATAGAGGAAAGAGGCATTCTTATCCACACTCTTCTTCCCAAAATCGTCATACGGGATAAACTCATATTCGGTAATATTCCAGTACTTATTAATGGCATCCTGGATCTCAAAATTATACTCGGACAAAGGATTATCGCTCAGCACCACATAAGTTTTGGTTTTATAAAAGTGGTTGAGATCGTATTCTGTGGGCAGATATTCACGCTGGGCAGTGAGGTGAATAAACGGGATTACCAGAAGCACAATGGCAGCATATTTTTTCATAGATGGTTTATTCTTTGGTTGAATAACATATTATCCGGAAGGAAAGTAGAGAGGGTGCCTCTCATTGTAGCGGCGAATAAATACAAATTTCATCTGCTTTTTTTTCCTGTGCCTCAGGGCGTTAAATTCATCGGAAAGTTCCGGATCTTTCATCAGCAATATTTCCACACTTTCAATGGTGTAATCCATGACTTCACCTGTCTCAAAATCAAAAAGGTACTGTTTGAGATCTGTACTTGAATAATGTGACCCCGGCCTGTTATAGCGCTCGTAATAATAGTAAGAATTCGAGTAATACGGATTGAAGTAGGGATCGTAATAATTGGGATTATATGTGGTCACCGTGGCCACAAAATGTGAAATGGCACCCACAAAACTGATCCTGTGGAAATTACCTCCCACATTGATATAGAGTACACCATTACGGGAATAACCCCAGATATTGTTACTTTGCATTACCTGTTTCACCCCGTTTTCATCATAGATCACAATTTCATCCTCCGATGTAACCTTATCGTAAAATGCCCTGTCATAAATATCCACATCTGTAACTATCCGGGCAGGTGGTATGGGATTGTTTTCCTTTACCATTTCAAAATTCGCAAATATCCCGTCATTGAAATCGAAATCAGCTGAATACTTCACCATTCCATCCTTCTCATCCCCCTGCGCAGAAAGTGCCAGAGCGGCCGACAGCAATACAATGATTCCCGAGATTCGCCTGTGCATACCCATTACTCTTTGCTCACAAAATTACCAACTAATATACGTTTATGACACAAAAATAAGGCCATTATTGTTCAGGAATCTTTAAATTTTCTATTACTTTGTCACTGAAGCCATTTAATGAACCCCATGTTTTCTCAAATCCTTCAGCGGATAATCTCTTACGGTACGGAAGGGGAAACGGAACAGGAACATGTGAACAGGATCAAACGGATCAACCTTTTCTACATGATCTTTTTCATCATACTGATCCTGTCAATTATCTGGGCGGCCATATCCACGAAACACATCCTGATTCTGCTGAACACTGCAATGTTTCTGGCCGGGGTGGCTGTCTTTTTCATATTCCCTGTTAAAAGTAAACCTGGGCTTAACAGCATGCTTGTCCTTGGGATCACCGGATTACTCTTTTTGTCGGGGTACCTGTTTAACGCGGGGATCACCGGAGGACTGATCTTCGCTTTTTATCTGCTCTTTCCCCTTGCCGCTGTAAGCATCAATGCAAAAAATGGCATTTATGTGTCCGTCGGACTGGGTTTGGTTACTTTGCTATTTAACTATGTACCGCTTTTTGAGGGGAGCATCCATCTGGATATCTTCAACACCCTTGTATTCTTTTCCGCCTATACCCTTGTGATTATCATTTCCCGGTATGCTGAACGCAGTAACAGGAGACTTCTCGCCAGCCTGAATGAGGCCAAGAACCTGTATGAAAATCAGGTTGTCCAGAAAGATGAATTTATTTCAAGGCTCTCATATAAACTGAGAACCTCTCTCAGTAATATTTCACTGATCAATAACCTGGTTCATGACAGCAGGCTCTCCTCGGAACAGATGGAGCTGGTTGAGACCCTGAAGGCATCTACCAATAATCTTATCGAGGATGTAAACAACATTGTGGAGATAGCTTCGCCGGGGATTATGGACTATAAAAAGAGTATTATCTCTTTTGACCTTAACCGGGTACTGGAAGAAGCCGTTTCGATCCTCAATTCGGAACCCAACATCCGGGAGGATGTTGTTATCCGCAGATCGGACCGGGTAAATCATTTCCTGATCGGTGATCCCAGCCTGCTTAAAAGCCTGGTGGTGAACATTGTAAAGGGATTAAGCATCTATAAGAGCGGGGAGGGACCGGTGGAGCTCGTCACCGACGACCTGAGGGAAACACCCAGTCAGGTCAGGCTTGAATTCAGGTTCAGTGTGGAGTCGAATCTGGGTAAGGAACTTTTAAGCTATGTGGATTCACTGAAGAGAAGTTCCGATCGTCATGGATCCAACCTGGCCATTGCCCACAATCTTCTGAAAGAGAGTGAAAACACTCTTAACGCGACCGCTGACAACAGGAATATCTCGGTGATCTTCTTCCAGGATTTTGTGAAAGATCCTACCAGGACCTTGATTGAGCCATCCGAAAAAGCTGACAGGGAAGAGATCAGAAAGAGCCTGGTTGCCCTTAAGGATGCCAAAGTACTTCTGGTTGAAGACAATGAGATCAACCAGAAGATTGTGCTGCTCAGCTTGAAAAAAAGGGTTACCCAGATCGATGTAGCCGCCAATGGAAAAGAGGCCCTTGAAATGTTCGGTTTAAAACAATATGACCTGATTCTGATGGATATTATGATGCCGGTGATGGACGGTATCACGGCTACAAAGAAGATGCGGGAAATCGAATCCACCTCCAACAGACATGTTCCCATTATTGCGATCACAGCCAATGCCCTTGCGGGTGACAGGGATAACTGCCTGGCAGCGGGAGCGGACGATTATATTGCTAAACCTTTCCAGGCCGATGTCCTGATTAAGAAAATGAAAAACTTGCTGGCCTGATCCCGATCACCATCTGATCATCGATCTGTTCGTGTTTTACCCCCATCCATTCGTTAATATTTTCCTCCAGTCTCCTGTGTT
>CAZIAU010000143.1:0-7082 GCA_964536755.1 uncultured Bacteroides sp.
TCGGCTGTCCTTGCATCCGGGCCATACATTGCTTTCAGCCCATGCATCTCCCCCTCAACGCTGAATTCTATGTTCAGTCTGTCTCCATACCGAAGTTTTTCCATTCCAATATGGTTTTCAATCATCTCTACTTCCTTTACAAGCAACACTGACCGGTTTTTGCTTTCGGTAAAGAGATAGTCCAGTATGGACCTCAGCTTCCGGACGGTAGGCCCCAGGTGTTCCGGGCGGTAAATGGAAATGGAATAGAGACTGTTGAAATTGTTAAAAATAACATGCGGATCCATATGATGCTGTAAAAGCTTGATCTCCGCTTCCAGCTCTCTCTGTTCCAGCTCTTTAATAATTGAATTAATAATATATTGGTCCCTCGCAAATTTAACAAAGGCAAAAATTGCAACAATAAAGGTCATGTCTTTGGTATTAACCAGAATTGATGAGAGGGAGAACGTCCTTTCCGGCACCCCGTTCTCAGGAGAGATAGCATCGTAGAAAACGATATCAGAAAAAAAGAATTTAATCATGGATAATCCGATACCCGCCAACAGGAATCCCAGGATAAAAAGGGCAATCCGGTTTCTCAACAGGAGATAAGGGATCAACAAGTATACAGTAAGATATGCATAGCCAAAGAAAAACAATGCATTGACAGATACCTTAGCGAATCCATCCAGAAAATCACGATCATCGGCCGAACGGCTGTAAGTCATCCATGAAAAGAGAAGTACCATGGCGATGAAAAGGATCACATGCCGAAGTATCCTGTAAATCAGTTTTTGATTGGCAAGCAGTCCGAACATGAATTAAATTTAATTATGAATGCATTGATTTACATTTAATATCAAGTAGCAGCGTTTCCCGGAGGGTCAACGGGATAAGCCCCCTGTTAAAAGCATTTGGCTGACATTTTTCCGTAGTTGGCTGTATTTATTCTGCATTTCACTGAAATGATTTAAGAAAAGCATATAAATTTGTTATGTTAGAGAGAAGTTCGTAAGACCTGTTTTCGTGTTATTATAGCTAATAAACCTTATTTTACTGTAAAAGGCTATGAAGGTAGCCCTCGCCTATTGAAAATATTGAATGCATGAAAACAAGGTGTTTAATTGTCGATGATGAACCTTTGGCCAGGGAGTTGATCAGGGGTCATATCCAGAAACTTGAGAATGTTGAAATTGTTGCCGAGTGCGATAACGCCATGAAAGCTATGGACGTATTACGCAATCACACCGTGGACTTAATGTTCCTTGATATAAAAATGCCCCAGATGACAGGGATAGGTTTCCTGAAGACTCTTAAACGACCCCCCAAAGTGATTATTACTACTGCATTCAGCCAGTATGCCCTTGACGGGTTTGAATTGGATGTTGTCGATTACCTTATGAAACCGGTTACCTTTGAGCGCTTCTTTAAAGCTGTTAATAAATTTTTCCAGTCGGGGAATCCTGAAAACGTTGAGATGGAGTCCGTGAACGGAGTAAATCATGAAGCCTTTATTTATGTCAAGGAGAACAAGCGCATAATCAAGATCTACCTTAAAGAGATACATTTCATCGAGGGACTGAATGAATATATCCGGATCCATACTGACAATCACCGCGTGGTTGTTAAAAGCAGCCTTCAGAGCATCGAAAACAAATTACCTTCCGATCAGTTCATCAGGATCCATAAGTCATACATTGTATCCATTCCGAGGATCAGGGCATTCAATGCTACAACTATTGAGCTTGAGAATGCCAAACTGAGGATTGGACGGAATTATAAAAACCAGGTATTCAGTGCACTCCACTACAAACAGGAAATATAAAACAAATGAAAGTCAAGGTTATAGCTGGAGTTCAGGAAAACAGCTACTCAACTTTAAGGGAGAGCACCTTCTCAACATTTTTTCCTAAAGTATTAACTCCCCTAATTACTACCTGATATTCCCCCTTTACATCAGAAGTATAAAAGCGGATCGTAGTGTCCATTCCCGGCGCAAGCACCATTTTCGGATCCCAGTAAAGAGTATTCCGCACATCCGGAAGATTTTTATCCGTAATCTGCCGGTTCTGGTTATCGCGAGGGGGATAATCGAACATCTTGTAATTTACCAGTATTCCCGAGTCCGGCAGGTTAATCAAACCCAGATTATCATTCCGGGAGATCAGGTTGATGATCCCGCCAAAAGTTATATTGCCTCTTATATAGGGAGCATCAACGATCTCTATCCTGTCAATATCCCGGGGTGAAACGGACAGCACTGATCCCAGATCCGGAATAGCTACACCGTCAATCATCACCAGGGGTGGATAGACATTAAGATCAGGATGATCCCCCAGTACTCTTAACCTCCTGTTGCCTCTCGGTCCTCTTACTGAAACCTGAGGGATTACCGTTGAAAAGTATTCCTCCACGGTGGGCAGTCGGATAAATTCATCAAAATTGATGACAACAGAAGGATGTCCATAAAAATACTTTTCAGGTGGCATCCTTTCATCCGCCCGGAACTGTTGTGGAGGATAATACTGATCTGTTATCTGTGCATTTTCTGACATATCTGATATCAATACCAGGTTTGACTGATCCACATTAAGGGGATAGGAGGGTAACCGGACTGGTTCTGTGCTGAAATCCTGGTCAATAAACAGCTTAAGACCTTTCCGGTCGGGATGATCTGCCGAGAGAAATAATTCTTCTTCACCATATTTATCCGGAAATGCGAACCGGAATCTCCCGGCCGAGTCTGCATAATTACAATGAAACTCTCTCTCATGACCCAGCTCTGATATATAGACTACTGCAAACTGTGCAGGTAATCCCGATTCTGAAAATTCGACCTTGCCGCTCAGGGATACACCTCTTGTTTCAGGAAGCAGGTCCATAGTGTACGACCGATCTTCTGTTGATCCCGGAAAAGACGTCCATTGAGATTCCCGGGCTCCTTTCCTGATCACCGAAATACAAAGATCCAGTGGCATGTCATCAGTATAGGCCCCCAAATCCAGGCTTACCAAAGATCTCCTTCCATTCCCCCCGGTCAGTTTGATTGAGAATGGCCCTTCTCCATCTGTTTCGATCCCTTCTTTTATCATTGATATATTGAAATCCGAGATTGTATCCACAGGCAATACCGTCCGAATATATGGATTCACAATCTTAACACTCAAATAGGTATAGGAGGCCGGACCGAAATTCCTCATCCACCGTGTATATCCTTTCAGATAGTAGTTGCCTGATGAGAGGTCTGAAGGTATCTGGATCCTGCCCGCAGTACCGGAGTTATCCAAAGGCAATTTCGCCTGTTCCAGAAAGTTCCCCCGGGGCGATATAAGCTCCAGATAAAAAACCTTACTCCAGCTTATCTTCTTTAATGACTCAGAACTCTGGTTGAATACTCTGAAGTTTATTTCCTCACCTGCAATATAGATGGTGCGGTCGGTGACAATCCTGAAATTCTCATTGCCCGGGCCTGGCTGACCTCCCCGGTCAGATTGTTGTGTCCATCCCTCAAGGCATACCCAGATCAGAAAAATACCGGGTAATACTTTTAATAATATATTCCTATTCGCTCTCATAATTACCCAGTTTCACATTCCAGGCCACAGTAAAAATGGGGACCCCTATGACTGAAAATGAGAATCCTTTCAGGAAATTCTCTCGTGGTTCGAAAAATATTGATTGTGGATTGTTCCTGCCAAGCAGGTTATATACATTGATACTCCAGGTGCTATGAAAAGGCTTTTTTGCTTTCAGGTTCCCCTCGATACTTAATGATGCGTCTATTCTGAAGTAATCAGGTACCCTGACCTGATTCTTGGAATAGTAATCAATATATACATAGTCATTTATATAATAGAGTGATGAGGGATAGGTAACCGGACGACCCGACATATACACCACATTGGCGGAGGCTGTAATACGCCGGTTAATGTGAAAGCTGGATATCAAATTCAGTACATGAGGCCTGTCATAGTTTGATGGATACGGATCTCCCCTGTTGATTGATTCAGAATCATTCTTCCCTTTAACCTGTGTTATTGAACGGGAGTAGGTATAATTTATCCAGCCATCCAGTCTGCCTGATGATTTCTGCAGCATGAATTCTACACCATAAGCATTCTGAATACCCTGCAGTACGGATATTTCCGTAAAAGGAGAACTGATAAAATTTGCTCCATCCCTGTATTCAACAATATTCTTTGTATGCTTATAGTATGTCTCGACAGAACCCGAAAGTCCCCATCGTGGCCATATATGGAATATCCCAAACGTATACTGATACCCTTCAGGAGGTGCCAAATGATAGTCGGAAAGCTTCCACTGATCAATTGGCGAAATGCTGACTGTATTACTTAGCATAAAAAGATATTGCCTCATCTGACTGAAAGCCAGCTTCACACTTGTATTCTGACCTGTTTTTATATTCACCGCCGTACGGATCTCAGGACCAGATTCAAATGTGATGGATTCATTTTGATCATATTGAATGGTATCGGTTACCGTACTTTCCGTTTTTGGCAAACCCTCCTCGTATAGCCGGACATTCTTGGGTCCGAGCTCACTGAAAAAACTGTACCGGAGTCCGGCATATATTGATAACCAGGGTGTAAGAGATATATTATCACTTACGAAAAGGCCACCTTCAAGACCACTTTCGAATCCAAGGTCAACTGGTATTCTGAGTGATTCCTCGCCTGCCGGGATCACTTTTCCCCTGTCCAGTGAGTATTTTATCAGACTGGCACCAAGATCAAAACTGTGTTTCAATGCAGGAACCCAGGAGAACTCTGCTACTACTTCATTGTGAGCTAATTTATACCTGTGGTTGTATGCCTGTGATATCTGATGCTTCTCAGTATTTTCAAAGGTGTAGTCTGAGACGGCTGCCGTTAATGTTGATGAGAATGCCGGTGAAAATGCATGTTTCCATTCCACCGATCCCCCGCGGTTTCCATACTCATAGTCACTCATGGTTCCGTATGCGAACCGGTCAAAGCTCTGGTAATAGAACGCATTGAAATCATCTTTTTCACCGGGTGAAGTACTGATCGCTCCCGAAAAATCATAAAACCCGGCTTTGCTATCCCTCAACAGAGGATCCTCCATCCTGGTCAGCATCCAGTCGGAATATGAAGTTCTTCCACTTACCAGGAAAGAAGCAACCTCTTTCTTTATAGGACCCTCCAGGGTTGCATTGGCCGAAACCGGGCTGATCCCTGCATGAACTGTGAAATTCTTCCGATTTCCCTTGCGGGTAATAATATTGAAAACAGAGGAGAGCCTGCCACCGTAATTGACAGGGATATTACCTTTATACACACTGAAATCCTGTATGATATCACTGTTGAATGCAGAAAGAAATCCGAACATATGAGAGGTGTTATAAACAGGTACCCTGTTAACATAAAATATATTTTGATCGGCACTGCCACCACGTACGTTGACTCCTGCCGAAGCCTCTCCGGCACTGGTGATCCCGGGAAGAAGGCGTGAGATCTTGATCACATCATTCTCACCCATGAACAGGGGCATCTGTTTTACCGATTTCATGGATAACCTCTCCACACCCACATCGGTACTGTTTATATCCCTGTAGTGGTTCCCAATGATCTGAACTTCGTTTAATGCTATTACAGTCGATTGCATCTGAATTGAGAAATCACCGTCCGACAATACATTTAGCTGACAATTAAATGGTTCCATCCCGATAAAGCTGAACTGCACATTGTACCTTCCGGGTAACAGGGACATACTCACCATACCGTGCT
The DNA here is from genome assembly GCA_964536755.1 of uncultured Bacteroides sp. Classification (GTDB taxonomy): domain Bacteria; phylum Bacteroidota; class Bacteroidia; order Bacteroidales. The sequence continues at coordinate 5,751 of CAZIAU010000143.1, forward strand.
GGTCCGAAATTGCACCCTTACCGGTTTCAGAAATCACCATTGTAGCTCCGATAACAGGCTCTCCGCTATCAATATCCTTAATCCGCCCCCTGATCCTTGCCGGATAACGTGCCGATCCGCTGGCCCTCTCTCCTACCACGATCGTCTTCACCATTTTCTCGGGTCTGGTAACCTCAAGGTATTTTTCTTTTTCCCCGTTTTCTTTTTCCCCGGCTGGGGTATACCGCTCCTCACCCGTTTCACCGGTCAGGTAAGAGAGATCATTACGGATTGAACTGCCAGGTAATATGACCATCCGGTCAGGATAATAATAGCTGATATGAAGTCCCGCCGGATTAATAAGTTTACGGATGACACTGATTGCATCAGCACTATCCACCGACAGATCAACCTTGATATCCTCAACCCACTGGGGTTTGTAATAAAGTTGAATACCGGTCTGATCTTCAAAATACCTGGCAAACTCTGTGAAATCTGCCTGCTCCAATTCCAGGGAAAGGGTGAATTGCTTCTCCTGAGCCTGGGTTATAAGGGTAAATCCCAACAGGAATGCAAAAAGGAAACCTCTATTTTTCATTTCCCTGGATTTGGTTTATAAATTCCATGAGCAAACTCATATCGGCATCACTGGCTCTCCTGATTCTGACCCGGTTCTTCTTTAAATATGTTTTTATATACGGCCTGTCCTTCACAGGAAAACATTTAAGAAAGCTATGTCTGCCGTTATAAGGCCTGAGTTCACCGTTAAGCAATATAAATGAATGTCTGAAGGGATCCGAAAAACTATACCGGGATTCCCCAAATCTGGTATTGGGCTGGTATCTCTTCGTCCAAAGGTAAAAACAGGTTATATCTCCTTCATAAATGACCTGTCCAAACCGCTCCGAACCATGCTCATCCCGGAATTTCTTGAATAGAATGTTTCCCAGGACGAAATAATCCAGCCATTCACTCCTCAATATTATACTTTTCAATGCTCCGTTCATATCATTAAAATCAAGCACAACCAGGTTGTTATATATATCGTATTTGATCTGCTGGTTCTCATAAACCTTTCCGTTGATCCGAACTGAAGCCTTATTGTGATCGTGAACAGGAAAAAAGGGATCGCCCAGGGCCTGTCTGTAAGGATAATAGTATTCTTCACCATTTATCAATGATGTAAAAGGGCCGTACCGATTCTCTGTGTAACTGCTGATCTCTTCTCCTGACAATCCGGAAATTTCCTGGGAAGCAACGGGACCGAAAAGGTAAAGCAGGAAACAAATAAAGATTCCCTTCATCGACCTTATCATGTACTTTCTAATCTTTAAACCCATTTAGTTCAAATTT
>CAZIAU010000144.1:0-7077 GCA_964536755.1 uncultured Bacteroides sp.
AAAACTACTGGATGGTGGTAAAAGTATGGTTGCTGGAAGGCTTTCGGGAGCGTTTCATAATATAGGAAACGATAAGATTGCCAATAGTATTTTGGACACCATGAAATCTGCCGGTTATGATGTTAGGGAGATCGACCCATTTAATGAAAAGATGGAACTTGAACTAAACTCAAGAGAGGTATCGCCATATGTCAATCGTATTAAAATCATGTGGAAACAAATGAGGAATGTTGTGATAAAATATTTCCCCGATGCTCCGAAAGAAGTATTAACGGTAAATGATTATCTCAAGCAGGTTCAAGAAAATTATAGAAGTGATGCTTATCATTCGCTTTCCATTGAAGGTTATCGGGTTACTCCTGAACTGATTGAGAAAGTAGCAAGTGGTGATTGGGATCCCAATAAAAGTGTAGAAGATAAACAACAAAAGGATGTTATGGCTGCACGGGGTTATTTTCAGGCATTTCAAATTGTTAAGGGTAGTATTAAATCTGTCCTAGAGGATGAAAATCCAGGAGAAGTTGTGGATAACGACCATGGTAGTTGGTATCGTGAATTATTCGCCCCTAGCGTAGCTGTAGGGCTTGCTAAAGCTTCAGATTTGGCTGGATATCGTAATGGGCCGGTCTATATAAAAGGTGCGATGCATACACCGCCAAGGCATGAAGCTGTTCGGGATACAATGCCTGCTTTTTTCGATTTACTGAAAGAAGAGACGGAAGTTAGTGTTCGTGTGGTTCTTGGGCATTTCATATTTGTTTATATACATCAATATTTTGATGGTAACGGAAGGATGGCTCGTTTTCTAATGAATGTGATGTTGGCATCAGGCAACTATCCATGGACAGTTATAAAGTTGGATAATCGAGAACAATATATGTCCGCATTAGAAAAGGCCAGTGTTGGTAGTGATATCACAGATTTTGCTAAATTCATTGGTGAGCAGGTTAGCAATACCATTAATAAGAATACTGTTTCGATGTAAAGATGTGGAGCTATAAATAATTGTGCCAGTTTTTTCGCCAGCATTCCTGCAAATCCATGTAAACCAGTGGAATATTTTACATAAAATGAACAGTTAGTTTTAATGACAGGAAAACATAAACCCCTGTCAATGTATAAGATACTTCAAATAATCCAACTTTTTCGATTCGGACAATAAGGCGAAAAAAGAACACTCATAATCAGGGGGTCGCTGGTTCGAGCCCAGCCGGGCCCACCATTGATAACCAACCACTTGGAGTAAGATCCGACTGGTTGGTTTTTTTGTTGGGATAAACATTTGAATAAACAAGTTGTGAGTTAGATGCATGAGAATTGAATTGAAACACTGCTAAATATAAACACCAGAACAGCAGGATATTATGAGTAAAAATATCAAATCTTTACAACCCATGATAATAGCTCATTATTAAAACTCTATCTCTGCAATATTGGCATTTTCTTTGCTTCATCCCTGGCGAGCTTCCGATAGCGGTAAAGGGTTGAATAGAATGGATGTTCCTTGTTCAGTTTAAAGGTCAGATACTTTTAGAACTTAAAACTAAAACTTGCTGTAGGCAAGAAGGGGATGAGGCTTTGCTGGTATAGTTTAAGATTTCCTTTGTCCATGCGGAAAATAGTACCGTGTGAACCTGAATCTGTATGAAATATGGCTTCATATTCAAAATAATAATAATAGGGATTCTGGCGATTGTATACATTCAGTATACTGATACTCCATCTCCTTTCTCCCCATCTCACTTGTTTCGTGAAGTTGATACCCAGGTCGAGCCGGTGGTAATCCCTCATCCTGAATGAATTGATATCGCCATATACATATACAATGTTCCCAAAAGTATTGTACTTTCCCTCTGGCAGAGTAACAGGATAGCCGGTGCCATATTTCCATACGGCAGAGATCGAGATATTGGCATTAATTGAATGAGTCAGGACAATATTTGTTTCAAATCTTCGGTCATACTTGAATGGAAAGGCTTTCCCGTTCAATAACTCATTAAACGACCGCTCCGATTTTGATACTTCCAGCGACAACCATCCCGTGGTTTTACCGGCATCCTTTCGAAGCAACAGTTCAATACCCTCCGCTATGCCTTTTCCGCCACTCAGGACTTTCTCCTCCCAGCTTTCATTATTCATTAAGAAACTTTCACCCGGGCGAAAAGTGAGCAGGTTATTCATTTCTTTTCTGTATGACTCAATACTGAAACTATATTTTCCTTTAGGGAAATATTCAATTCCAATCGAGTATTGCCTTGCTTTCTGTGGAGGTACGGTTTCAGTAGAAGGCATCCAGAAATCGGATGGCAAACCTACTCCGCTGTAAGAAAGCAAATGTACATATTGCTGCATTTTACTATAGGAAGACTTAATGGAGAATTCCGGTGCAATCCTGAAGTTTAGAAGGATACGGGGTTCCAGCGAGGAGTAACTTTTTCCGCTGATCAGATAATTTGAATAGTGTATGCCAAGGTTGGTTCCCAGCCATTTCCAAAGATCCAGATCACCTTCCAGATACAAATTCCATTCAAGTGCTGAGATTTTCTCATTGTTGTAATCCAGCTCGTACAGATCCTGTGTTCCTGATTCGAATGTATAGCTGGTATTCCCTGGGATAAATGAATGGTGGATTAGTTCTCCACCGAATCTCAGGACATGATTCGGGGTGATGTAATACTCCGGGGCGATTTTTATAAATGCATCCCGAATATCCGCTTTAAACAGATTTTCAATGTTTTCTGAGATACTGTCACTTTTAAATTCGCGGTTAATACCTTCCTCGTAATTATAGTTAACATATCCTAAAATGGTGTTTATAAATACTTTATTTGACAGCAAGGTATTCCATCTTAAGGAGCCGGCCATATTGCCCCACCCTGTGTAATTTTTTGATTTTTCGGTGATACCGGAATTATCCTTAGTAATTCGTGATAAGACTTTGTCGTGACCGTTATAGAAACTGAGATATAAACGGTTCTTTCCGTTGACTATATAATTTAGTTTAGAGTTAAGGTCATAGAAACGGTAATCGAGATTCGTATCGAAGAACATCCTGAATACCGGCAATGTATTTTTCCTAAAAGAAATCAGGAAGGATGACCTGTCCTTTATCATCGGGCCATCGACCATTATTTTGGTTGAAAGAAGGCCAAGGGATCCTGAGACATGGTAGTCCTTAAGATCACCGTCTTTCATCCTGATATCTATTACTGAAGAGAGCCTGCTGCCGTACCTTGCCGGGAATCCTCCCTTGTATACTTTGAAATCTTTTATTGCTTCGGAATTAAAGGCCGATAAGAATCCGCCAAAATGAGATATGTGGTAAAGCGGCACATCATCAAGCAACACCAGATTCTGGTCTGGGCTGCCTCCTCGGATATACAGCTCGGCTTTACCCTCGCCTCCCGATTGTATGCCGGGCATGAACTGCAAAGAATGAATGATGTCGTTTTCACCCAGAAATTCTGGTAACCTGTAAATCATTTTCATCGGGATCTGAATGACCGAAGTTTCATTCTTTTCATTTTTGGCCTTTGTATGCGCTGAAATCTCCACCTCTTCAAGATCCAGGCCTCTCTCAAGCTTAATATTGACAAGCGTATCTCTGCCAGCCGAAAGTGGTAAAGTATCCGTCTGATACCCGGTATAGGAAAACAGAAGTACCTTCATCTGCTGGGATATCTTAAGACTGAAAAATCCGAATTCATTGCTGATAGTTCCGGTATTCTTTTCAGGATTGTAAATATTTACACCGATAAGACTTTCACCGGAAGCAGCATCACAGATAATACCACTGATGGTGCGATCCTGGGAATTTCCTTCAATGACGAAAACCCCTATATAAAACAGACATGAAATGAATATTCTAAAATTCATATTCAATGATGTTTCTGTTTTCAATGATGAATGCCACATCTACCGACTGATAACCGGCAAAAATCCCATAATTACCGGGAATATTACCGTAAACGTTCATGGGTTCGCCCTGGCCGTAAATAATATCTGCTTTATTTTTATAACCCTGCCAGAGTACGGAGGTCTTGTACAGGTAGTAATTCCGTGAAATTGTTCTGAAATGGACTATCCTGACATGGGGTTCAATTTTTCCGTCAAAGGGATAAAAAGGAAGGGGATATTCTACCGATATGGAAACCTGTTCACCATTGAATCCGGCATCATTGAATGGAAGCGTTTCCGGGTTGCCTCCTTCAATATTCATAACCGACGGATAATAGGATTCGGCAATGATGGAGGGGTAGTCAGTGGTAAGGTCTATTAAGGACGAATCTGCCGCATGGGTTATGAAGATCTCATAATAGTTTTCCTGGTCCCCGGGATCACTGAATGTAAAGGTCACTCTGGCAAATGCATTTCCAACATTATCATAACCAGCAAGAGGATTTATCGTAATCTTATGCAGACCAACCTTTTGAGGAAGTGTGTCATACACAGTGATCACCTCTTCGTTGTGGGCAATTTTAAGGCGGTATAACCCGGGTTTAAGGTGATAAATGCCTTCCAGTGTATACAAGCTATTTATATTCGAATAATCCAGGTTTCCAATCAGAGAATCTTCACTGTAAAGTTGAATATCAGCATCATCAACTATGGGGAAATCCAGTGAATCCAGAAAACCTATGGTTTGACTCAGCGATAGCGATATATTCTCAGGATAGGGAATAGTAAATGGCTGAAAGAGACAATTAACCACATATCTCGGCTCTTGGGTTGGCAAGGGAATGGTCACTTCCTTTTGACACTCATTGCAGAATAATAAGGGGAGAAATATTAATATTTTCAGGCACACAATTTTCTGCCTGCAGAACAAGCTTGATCGATTCAATTCCCAGGTGTTGAGGTATTATATGTTCTAAGAACGAAATTGGCAGTCAATTTATTTTTAATCACCGCCAAATCAGAACAATTGGATCGAAGGAATATGGTAAAACTTTAACCTACCATGTGTCATGATTGTTTCACATGATTGAACTTGCCTTAGGCCTCTTCGAAAATAATAATGAAAAGAATTGCTGATGCTCTTGAGATGGACTTTGTTTACGCCTTTGTTCCTCGTACTTCATTGAATGATATGGTGAGAGAACAAGCGAGATTGTCAGCATTGAAAAAAATGGAAAGGCTGGACCATACCATGCGTCTTGAAATGCAAGAATTATCTTCGGAAGAAAAGGAGAAGGCGTTAAAAGATTTGATAGATAAGATACTGATTGATGAACCAAAAGACTTTTGGAGAAAATGAATCAAGAAGATCTGCCTAAAGGGGCAACTCCACTAGATCCTGATGAAATCGCAGCAAGGTTTCATCATCGGCTGGTAAAAATTCATTGTTTTCCAAATGGTAACGGCAGACACTCTCGCCTTATAACAGATACACTTCTATCCGATGTTTTAAATAAAGAACCTTTTACATGGGGTAATGGTAATTTATCTATTGAAGGAGATGTAAGAGATACATATATTAATGCTTTACGTAGTGCAGATAACAATGACATTGAGCGCCTAATTCCAAATTGGAACAAGCACATTCACTATTGTTGAGTTTTTTAATTATAGCAGAAGTTTCTATGATAAAGTTAACTTTATATATGCTATTATGTTGGTATTCAAAAACGTAGTCTTGTTCGGGTGTATTATTTGTGTTTAAAATCTAATACTCCGGGGGCATGGAATCTTTACCCCAGTCTTTATGAGGCATCTCTGAAAGGATAAGTTCAAGGGTTGCTCCGGACATGATCTTTTCATGGGTAATAAAAGGGCTGTTTATCTCCTTGCCATTTATAAAAGCCTTCTGAATATATTTATTCTTATTATTTGACCCTTTTGCAATTATTGTAAAGTCCTTGCCATTTTCAAGATGGATGGTGGCCTTTTCAAAGATTGGACTGGAAATGGTATAATAGGGCAATCCTGGTGATACCGGATAGATCCCCAGATAAGCCAATACCACAAATGCTGACATGGCACCTCCATCTTCATCGCCGGGAATTCCAAATACATTATCAGGAAACCACGTATCCAGGATGAATCGCGTGCGCTTTTGTGTTTTCCAGGGTGCTCCGAAATAGTTATACAGGAAGGGAATATGGAAGCCTGGCTCATTGCCAATGGCAAACTGCCCCACCATTCCGGTTGCGTTACGACCACTTACATAATACCTCCACTTACTTGTACTCAGCGGTTCCCTGAAAAGTTGATCCAGTCTCTCTTCAGCCGCTTCTTTTCCACCCAGTAGCCTGGTCAATCCCTTGATATCCTGCTGTACATCCCATGCATAGGTCCAGCCATTGTTCTCATCGTAATAATCACGGAAACCAGTTCCTCCGTCAAATTTCGGATTGATCATGATCCATTCCCCGTTTTCATCCTTCGGCATAAACAATCTTACTTCAGGATGCCACAGGTTCTCATAATTCTTTGCCTTTGCTGAAAATAATTCGGCATCCGCTTCTTTACCCAGTTCCTTAGCAAGTTCAGCAAGCGCCCATGCATCATAACTCATTCCAAGTGTGACAGCCACCGACTGCCTGCTTTCAAAATCATCTACCATCGGTTCAGTCTCTTCCTGACCCGGGTGGAGTCCCGGAACAAAACCGTGTTCGTCGTAGAAATCATCCATCCACAGCCTGGGAGCTCCCTGCCGCCATGGAATTAATGTTTCTTCCGTTAAATTCTTTTTTATCCCTTCGTAGGCCTTTTCCACATCATAATCCCGCAATCCCTTGCGATAACCGTCAATAAAGCTGATCGCAGTATGGTAACAATTCATGGCCCTTCTGTTTCCCAGCACACCAGGAAATGTGGGCATGAAGCCGCTTTGCTCATACATCAGGACATATGAATTCAGCATGTCTTCCTCCATTTCCGGACTCAGCATGGTGCGCAGAGGATGCGTTGTACGATAGGTATCCCAGATCGCATCATTTACATAAAACGGACGATCACTCTCATGCACTTTACCATCGTATCCACTGAAATATTTTCCTCCTTCATTAATATCAACCATACGTACATGAGTACGATAGAGCGCTGTATAGAATGTTCTTTTTTGTGCTTTCGTAC
>CAZIAU010000145.1:0-7070 GCA_964536755.1 uncultured Bacteroides sp.
AAATATGAGATACTCTCCTCACGGATGAGGGAACTTGCTTTTTTAAATAAGGGGATCCATCTGAATATAAAGGATCTGCGGGAAAAGGAGGAGAATGGGAACGGGAACAGTGAAAATGATAACGGCCCGAATGGAGAGAATGGATTCCGTCATGATGTATTCTATTCTGAGGAGGGTTTGAAGGAGTTCGTTGCTTTCCTGGATGCGACCAGGGAAAAGCTGATCGAGGAAAGTGTTCATATTGAAACAGAAAAGAACGGGGTACCAGTGGAGATAGCACTTCAGTATAACACATCTTTTTCGGAGAATGTACACTCCTATGTGAATAATATTAACACCATAGAGGGTGGGACACACCTATCTGGATTTCGCAGGGGCCTGACCAGGACCCTGAAAAATTATGCGGACAAATCGGGTATGCTGGCAAAACTGAAATTTGATATCAACGGGGATGATTTCCGCGAAGGATTAACAGCCATTATTTCAGTTAAAGTTGCAGAACCTCAGTTTGAAGGGCAGACTAAAACAAAACTGGGAAATTCTGACATTATGGGTGTGGTTGACCAGGCAATAAGTTCGGAACTTACGCATTACCTGGAAGAACACCCCAAGGATGCACGTCAGATAGTCAGTAAAGTGATCCTGGCAGCTACTGCCAGGCATGCGGCCAGAAAAGCAAGGGAACTGGTACAACGAAAGAATGTGCTTTCAGGAGCAGGATTGCCCGGGAAACTGGCAGATTGCTCAGAGAAGGATCCTGCTCTGACCGAGATATACCTTGTAGAGGGTGATTCTGCCGGAGGAACTGCCAAGCAGGGACGCGACAGGGCATTTCAGGCGATTATGCCTCTCAGGGGTAAGATCCTGAACGTGGAAAAAGCAATGGCTCACAAGATTTATGAAAATGAGGAGATCAAGAATATCTTTACGGCACTCGGTGTAAAGATGGGAACCGAAGAAGACAGCAAAGCGCTGGATTTATCTCATTTGCGTTATCACAAGATCATTATAATGACTGATGCCGATGTGGACGGTTCTCACATTGCCACACTGATCATGACCTTCTTTTTCAGGTACATGAACGAACTTATAAAGAATGGTTACCTCTATATTGCCACGCCTCCGCTTTACCTGATGAGAAAGGGGAAGATAGAGGAATATTGCTGGAGCGAAGAAGAGCGTGAAGCTTTCGTCAAAGAGTATGGCGGCGGGAAAGATTCCGGTATACATATTCAACGCTACAAGGGTCTGGGTGAGATGAACGCGGAGCAATTATGGGAAACCACCATGAACCCGGAGAACAGGACCCTGAGGCAGGTATCCATCGACAGTGCCGCCGAGGCTGACCGTATCTTCTCCATGCTTATGGGTGATGAGGTGCCTCCACGACGGGAGTTCATAGAGAAACATGCCAGGTATGCCAATATTGATGCATAGTTTGTGCTGGACAAATTATGCCTGACCTGCCCTGGTATACTTACGGAAATCTTTAGCACCTGCTACGGTCCCTTAAATCAATCCAAAAAATGGGACTTATATATATTTTATTGCTGATCCCCTGAAAAAACAGTTATCTTAGGATTAAGGTTTAAGATTTCATTTTATCGTATAAAAACTGATCAACTATCAGGGAAATGCGGAGTGTAAATTGAATATTATCGATCAAACAATGAAAAAACATTTGCTTTTAAAAACGTTGTTGCTTGCATGCAGTGCAGGCCTGTTGTCCCAGCAGAATGACTGGGAGAATCCGAGGGTTTACGGGATCAATAAACTGCCAGCACGTGCCACATCTGTTTCATATGCCACAGTTGAAAAGGCGCTTACGGGTGATATGTCCACATCCGGGAGGGTCGAATCGCTTAATGGTATCTGGAAATTCAGCTTTGCGGAGTATCCGGACAAAGTCCCTCTGGATATATGGGACCAGGATATGAGCAGCTGGGATGATATCGAAGTGCCTTCCAACTGGGAGATGCAGGGATACGGGACTGCCATTTATACTAACAGGCCTTATCCCTTTGAACCGGTTAATCCGCCTTTTCTTCCGAAAGATGACAATCCCGTCGGATCCTATTTCCGGACATTCAAAGTTCCTGCAGCGTGGAAAGAGATGAACGTGATCCTTCATTTCGGAGGGGTCAGTTCTGCATTCTACGTATGGGTCAATGGAAAAAAGGTGGGGTACAGCCAGGGAAGCAGGTTGCCCGCGGAATTTGATATAACCGGGTTTCTGAAATCCGGGGAAAATAAACTGGCCGTGAAGGTATACAGGTGGTGTGACGGTTCCTACCTGGAAGATCAGGATCACTGGCGCCTGAGCGGGATATATCGTAATGTAATGCTCCTGGCCGAACCGAAATTAGCCATTAATGATTTCTTTGTACAGACCAGGCTTGAAAGTGATTTTCTGAGTGCCGGACTGATGATCCGCCCTGAGATCGTGAATAGATCAGGGCAGAATGCGGATGAATATTCAATCACTGCCCAACTGTATGATCCCTCGGGAGAGCGAGTGTTTAAGGATCCCCTTTCGCGGAGCGCGGGAGACCTGATGGCTGAGCATCATCCCCAGCGCGACAGGCTCAAATTTGCCTTTCTGGAAGGCAAAGTGGAGAATCCAGCCTTGTGGTCGGCTGAAATACCCAACCTCTATACACTGGTCCTCAGCCTGGTGGATGGCGATGGGAAAACAGTTGAATGCAGAAGTTCCCGCATAGGATTCAGGGATATAAGAACCAGTGTAAAGGGGCAACTGCTCATAAACGGTAAGTCGGTCCTGTTGAACGGTGTGAACCGGCATGACCATGACCATATAAGGGGGAAGTCAGTACTGAAAGAGGACATGCTTGAGGATGTTCTGTTGCTGAAGCGATTCAACTTCAATGCTGTTCGCACCTCCCACTACCCCAATGATCCGTATTTCTGCGAGCTGTGTGATAAGTATGGATTGTATGTGATCGATGAAGCCAACCTTGAGACCCACCAGGTAGGGGGTCTCTTTTCAAATGACCCGGAATGGTCGGGTGCATTCCTGGAAAGGGCGATCCGCATGGTTGAACGGGATAAAAATCACCCCTGCATTATCATGTGGTCTCTCGGTAATGAATCGGGAACAGGACCTAACCATGCCGCAATGGCTGGATGGATAAAGGATTTTGACCAGACCAGGTTGGTGCACTATGAGGGTGCCCAGGGCGATCCGACTCGCCCGGAATATCTGGACGTGGATGACCCTTTGAGGCAGCGGCAACTGGGGGGTCCGAAGACAGCTTTCCCCCGTGACCCTCTTTTCGTGGATGTGGTCAGCCGGATGTATCCCCCACCGGATGCATTGAAATTCCTGGCCGATAACGAACTTTCTAACCGGCCGGTGATGATGTGCGAGTATGCGCATTCCATGGGTAATTCGCTGGGAAACTTCAAGGAATACTGGGATCTGATCAGGACAGACGACAGGCTGATCGGCGGATTTATCTGGGATTATGTTGACCAGGGCCTGGAGAAAACCGATGAAAATGGTGTGAAATACTTTGCCTATGGTGGAGATTTCGGGGACAGGATAAATAACGGGAATTTCTGTATCAACGGGATCCTGTCAGCGGACAGGAGGCCCAAACCTCCTATGTATGAAGCAAAAAGGGTGTGTCAGCCGGTGGATATCCGGTTACTGGATCCCGGGAAACTGGTGTTTGAGGTACTGAACAGGCATAACTTTAAGAGCCTTTCAGATTATAACATTAGCTGGAAGATCGAAGAGGACGGGGTCCCAGTCCGGCAGGGTGAACTGTCCCCGGTTTCACTGGGACCCGGGCAATACTCAAACATTGTTATTCCCGCGGAGACAATCACAGAAACAAAACCGGGTGCCGAATACTTCATAAGGATTGCTTTTGTTCTGGCAGGTTCATCATCCTGGGCGGAGAAAGGTCATGAGGTGGCAGCCGCCCAATTTGCACTTCCCCTGAATTCAGGATTACCGGGATCAGTGGATTCCGGAGCCTGGCAGATTCCGGAAGTAGAGGAGGATAATTATTATATCAGGGTATCCGGAGCTGATTTCATGGTTGCTATTGATAAACAATCGGGATATATTACACGATATACAAGTAATGAACGCATCCTGATCAACAGTGATCTGCACCAGAACTTCTGGAGGCCTCAGACAGATAATGATTGGCGTGGATGGAAAACTCACATCGTGCTTGGATACTGGAAACAGGCAGGCAGGGATGGATATCTGACAGGGCTGGAGGTATCGAAAGATCATGAGAATTATATCGGGATTGAGGTCAGGCGGATACTTCCTGAACAAAAGGCTGAAACATCGCTTGAATACCGGATATATGGCAATGGCTGGATCAGGGTAACGTACGGTTTTATTCCACATTCCATTCTGCCCAATATGCCCAGGTTCGGGCTTCAGACCACCATTCCGGGGGAATATGATAACATCATATATCTTGGGAAGGGACCCCTTGAGAACTACATTGACCGCCAGGTCGGTTCCGATGTGGGACTTTACCGTTCCAAAGTGGAATCATTCGGGGAGCCCTATATATATCCCCAGGAGAATGCAAACAGGACAGGTGTCCGTTGGATGGCTTTGCTGAATGCAGAAAATGAAGGACTTGTGGTTTCCGGGGATCCTCTTCTCAGTATGAGTGCATGGGCCAATTCGCAGGAAGAAATTGAAAAAGCCACTCATACCAATGAATTGAAACAGGAGGAAAACAATACGCTCAATATCGATCTGGTCCAGATGGGAGTGGGAGGGAACGATTCCTGGAGCGAGAATTCAGCACCTTTACCCCAATACCAGGTGAAATCCTCTGCCATGTGTTACACCTTCTGGCTGAAACCATATGTTACAGAAAAAACTGATCTTGGCGTTTTCTCAAGGAACCGGATTGAATTTTAATACTTGATCAACCGTCTATGAAAACAGGCAGAAGAAACTTTTTGTCATCGGCAGTGCTGGCAGGGGGTGCATCCCTGCTCCTGCCAGTGTCGTCCTGTTCCAACGGGACCCCTTCCGGAAGAAGTGGTTACGGAAAGAACAAAACAGACTACGGAGCTCTTGACCAGGTGCTCAGGGAACCGGTTTTGAAACGTGAGTTGTTCGCAAGTCCGGTTATCATCGAATCGCTCGAACTGCTCAGGGACCGGAACAGCCTGTTGTACCGTGTACGATCCGCTGATGGTGCTGAGGGTATTTCAGCCGGCCATCCGTTTATTGCGGAGAACAGTTATCCGATGGTACCGAAAATCCTCAGACGGCATTTTGTGGAGAGGGATGCCAGGGATCTTGATCAGCTTATCTTCAATGCCGTGGAGGGGAGTGTAAAAAATCAGGGTATACCGCTGAACGTTCATGTTGCCGCCATAGAGTTTGCCATCCTTGACATGCTGGGTAATATCGTGGATAAACCTGCCGGTTTGCTGCTCGGAGACCTGATAAATCCGGAAATATCCATCTATCTGGGGAACCATCTGGCAGACTTTCGTCAGAAAGAACCGGAGGAATCACTTGAACTGATGCTGAAGGACGTGGAAGAGACCAGAGCAAAGGCCGTAAAACTGAGGGCAGGTCGCGGGGACAATCTTGGCATGGACAATGAGAATGCCCCGGGTCGTACGGAAAAACTGATACGGATGGCACGTGAGGTTTTTGGAGATGAGATGGTACTGATGATCGACGGAAACGGAACTTACTCTGTGAAAGAAGCAGTGCGTATTGGTAAGATCCTGGAAGAATACAACTATGACTTTTACGAAGAGCCTGTTCCCTGGGACTGGTATGAGGAGCAAAAGCAGGTTGAAGAAGCCCTGAATATAAAAATGGCCGGAGGCGAGGAGGAACTGGGTATGCATGCTTTCCGTTACCTTGCCGGCAATGAAGTGTTCCAGATCCTTCAGCCCGATCTGTTTTACTTCGGCGGAATGATCCGTACCATGAAAGTTGCCAGGATGGCACAGGCAGAAGGTTTGCAGATCACCCCACATATATCAGGCGGAGGGCTTGGATTCCTTTATATGCTGCAAATGGTATCGGTCTGTCCGGTTACGTACGAATACCACGAATTTAAAATGTTCACGACCAATGATTCCAACGGTACGGCTATTCCAATTGAAAGCAAGACGGAATCCTTTGAAAGCAAGGATGGGGTGATCAAGGTGCCGGAAGGTTCGGGACTGGGAATTTCTATTGATCCTGATTATATCAGATCCCACAAAGTATTCAATTAATATCCCTTTTATGAAAAGACGGAGAATCTACTGGAGAATCTGTGTTGTACTGGTAATTTCACTTACCGTGCTGGGTTATACACCGGTCATAATTCCCGCGGGAGTTCATAAACCTGCCATAGCGGGAATACCATATTCCCTCTGGACCAGCTTTCTGATCACAGTTGCCCTTGTTGTTTTAACATATATCGGTTCAAAAGTGCATCCGGGAAATGATAAGGAGGAGGGAGAATCATGAAAGTCTGGATCTATTTATTCTTTGGAGTATTTTTTGCCCTGTTGGGATTTGCATCATGGAAGTCCTACCGCCGCAACCGTTCTGCAGAAGAGTTCATGTTGGCAGGGAAAAGCATTGGTCCCATCCTTGGATTTCTCACCTTTTCTGCAGCACTTTTCAGCGCCTTTACCTTTATGGGAATGCCCGATTTCTTTCGTAATCATGGCATAGGGGCCTGGACATTCCTGGCCTTTTCGGACGGGGTGATGGTATTCTTTATTTTGTGGTTCGGCTATCTTCTGAGGAAGAAGGCTAAAGAAAAGGATTTTCAGGGAGTAGCCGGACTCATGGTCTCCTCTTATGGAACAAAGTGGGCAGGTGTAGCCATGTTCACCAGTGCCTTTGTATTCCTTATTCCGTATGTGGCAATCCAGATCCGAGGTATCTCCATCTTCCTCGAGGCAGCTTTTCCGGGAATGTTGCCCTCATGGGCATGGGCGCTGGGAATGGTTATTTTGATGCTTGTCTACGCTGAGATCGGCGGACTGAAGGCCATCGTTTACAGTGATGCTATCCAGGGTCTGATTCTGCTAATGGTGATCTG
>CAZIAU010000146.1:0-7056 GCA_964536755.1 uncultured Bacteroides sp.
CCACTTTCGCCTGCCCCGAGAATTACTAAGCGTTCTCTGTTTTCCATTGAGTTTGTTTAGGTTAGGGTTATCTTATTTTAAGTGTTACAATTGAGATCACTGCCAGCAGGATCCCCACGATCCAGAACCTGGTAACGATCTTGGGCTCCGGGTATCCCTTTTTCTGGTAATGATGATGTATGGGGGACATCAGGAAAATCCTCCTGCCTTCACCATATCTTCGTTTGGTTCTTTTGAAGTAACCCACCTGGATCACTACAGAAAGACTCTCTACCATATAGATCCCGCACAGAATAGGGATTAACAATTCTTTCCTGATGATCACTGCAAATACGGCAATGATCCCACCCAGTGCAAGGCTGCCCGTATCACCCATAAATACCTGTGCCGGAAATGAGTTGTACCATAGGAACCCGATAGTGGCCCCTACAAAAGCACCGGCAAAAACCACCAGTTCGCCGGCATATGGTATGTGCATGATATTCAAATAGTTAGAATATATAGCATTACCTGAAAGCCAGGCCAGTATACCCAGTGTAACCCCTATTATTGATGCCGATCCCGTGGCCAGTCCATCCAGACCGTCGGTGAGATTGGCACCATTGGAAACCGAGGTCACTATAAATATTATTGCCAGTACAAAAATTATCCATACTGTCTTATCAGCATATTTTCCTGTAAACCAGACCAGCCAGGTATAATCAAATTCATTGTCCTTTACAAAGGGAATGGTCGTAAGGGGTTTTTTGTGATCATGAACCACGTAAAGGGTCCCTCCCCCGGCCACTTTCATATCTTCCGATTTGTATTGGTTGAAGTTCTCCTGGGTGATGGGCACCCGTTCCCGGATCATCACATCATTGCTGAGGTAGAGAGTCAATCCCACTATGAGACCCAGGACTATCTGTCCTATAATCTTGAATTTCCCCCGCAATCCCTCCTTGTTTTTCCTGAATACCTTTATATAATCGTCCAGGAAGCCTATCAATCCAAGCCAGAAGGTGGCAATCAGCATCAGGATGATATAGATATTCTTAAGGTTGGCAAAGAGCAAAACAGGCACAATAATGGAAGCCAGGATGATGATGCCTCCCATGGTAGGTGTCCCCTGCTTCCGGGACTGGCCCTCCAGCCCGAGGTCCCGTACCGATTCCCCGATCTGTTTACGGTGAAGAAAAACGATGATCCGCTTACCCAGAACCATGGAGATCAGCAGTGAGGTAATGACTGCAAAAGATACTGGAACATCCCGGCACCCGGAAAGTCTGACTGGTTTAAATATTCAAACAGATAATAGATCATACGCTAACCTTTAGGTTCCGTTCCAGGATCTTCCTGTCATCAAATGGTATTTTTTTTCCCTGTATCTCCTGTGTTTTTTCATGACCCTTGCCGGCGATCAAAATGATATCCCCTTTACCGGCCACTATACAGGCAGTCCTGATAGCCTCCTCGCGGCTGACTATCCGCATGGTCCGGTCCTTCAGTTCAACCGGGAGCCCTTCCATCATTTCATCAAGTATTTTCTCCGGATCCTCATCCCTTGGATTATCGGAAGTTAGGATCAGCTTATGGCTTGCCTTGGCTGCAATCAGGGCCATTTTCGGCCTTTTCCCCCGGTCACGGTTTCCACCAGCCCCCACCACAGTAATAATCTCCCCTCCCGAGACATTCACTTCCCGAATGGTATCCAGGACATTCTTCAATGCGTCAGGTGTATGTGCATAATCCACGATACCGGTTATGCCATTCCCGGAACGGTAGGTTTCAAATCGTCCCGGTACCGGTTTCAGTTTGCTCACTTCCCTTATGACATCATCCGGATGTTGCCCCAGCAAAACCGAAGCAGCATACACACTCAACAGGTTGCTTGCATTAAAGCGACCGGGCAGGGTTATCCAGACCTCCACTCCGTTAACGGTCATTTCCGAACCCTCGAGATGCATTTCAGTGATTTTTCCCCTGAAATCGCATATTGAACGCAGACTGTATGTATACTGCTCGGCAGCACAGTTCTGAACCATCACCTTCCCGTATTTATCATCCACATTAACCAGAACAAAGGCGCTCCCGGGCAGATGATCAAAGAATTTCTTCTTCACTGCCAGATAGTCACTGAAATCCCCGTGATAATCGAGGTGATCCATGGTCAGGTTAGTGAATATCCCCCCATCAAATTCAAGTCCCCAAATCCTGTCCTGATCAATAGCATGTGAGGAGACCTCCATAAAACAGTATTCACATCCCTTTTCTACCATACCGGCCAGGTATCTGTTGATCTGCATCGGGTCGGGTGTGGTATGGGTGGCAGGATGTGACTCTTCACCGATGAGGACCTGTATGGTTGATATCAGGCCGGATTGGAATCCCAGTTGTTGATGCAACTGGTGAAGCAGCGTGGCAATTGTTGTTTTACCATTTGTGCCCGTTACCCCAACCAGGTGCAGGTCCCGGGACGGATGATTGAAGAAGGCGGAGGCCATAAGAGCCAGTGCTTTGCGGGAATCAGGAACCGTAATCCAGGTGACCGTTGCTTCAGCTTTTGCCTCTCTCTGGCTCACAATAGCAGCAGCTCCGGCTGCAATGGCCTGTTCGGTGTACCGGTTCCCGTCAGTTTTATACCCCTTGATAGCCACAAATACAGAGTCCGGAGTCACCGTCCGTGAGTCGAAGGTGATCCCGGAGATCTCCCGGTCGGTTTCGCCGATCACTTTTCTGTTTTCCAGAGTTGATATTATATCTGAAAGGTTCATACAGCTCTTCTATCCCTCTTTTAAACTCATACTCAATGTGACTACTGTTCCTTTTTCAAACCTGCTTCCCGGCTGTACCGACTGGTCCCGTACCGTCCCTCTTCCGTCAAAAATCACCTTCATGCCCATACTTTCCAGTAGATAAAGTGCATCCTTTAATCCCATATCCTTTACATTGGGTACCAGTTCGGCCGGTACAGAACGCTTACTCAGCAGCACCCCTTCTCCGGTACTGGTCGTTGAAACCCATGTTGCATTCTCATTATCCTGACTGAAGGGCAGGTCCAGGTATTGAAAGGTTGATTTCAGTGCCTCGCTGATCCCGCTCTTTGAGTATGGGCCCTGTGGTATATTTCCGGCAATTTCAACCGGACCTTCCTGCATCTCAAATTCCCGAACATAGATTCTGTCAGTGATTGCCCTGAAAATGGGCCCCGCAACCAGGTTGCCATAATAGATGTGCCTTGAATTGGCGTTAACCACTACAATACAGGAATATTTTGGATCATCGGCCGGGAAATATCCGGCAAAAGAAGCCATGTAGAGCTCCTCTGCATAGCCTTCCTTATTCAGTGCCAGCTGGGCCGTTCCTGTCTTACCGGCAATTTTGTAATGACTGTTATTAAGGTTCCGTGCAGTCCCTCTCTCCACAACCCCTTCCAGCATATTCTTTACTTGTTGAAGGGTCTCTTTTGAACAGATATGACTATTCAGAACTTCAGGGCCGAATTCCTTCACGGTCTTCCCATGTGATAGCATCTCTTCAACAAAGACCGGTTTGATCATTTTTCCATTATTGGCCACTGCATTGTAAAGGGTAAGGATCTGAAGGGGTGTCATTCGCACCTCGTAACCAATGGACATCCATGGCAAGGAGAGGCCCGACCATAGTTCATTGTCCGTATATTTTATTTCAGGCTTCCCTTCACCCCTTATTTCAAGCCCCAGTTTGCGGTTCAGTCCCATTTCGTACAGCCGGTTAACAAACTCCTCCGGTTTCCCGGAATAACTATTAGTCACCAGCTTCGAGATCCCCACATTCGACGAAGCTTCAAAAGCCCTCTGTACCGTGATCTCTCCAAGACCTTCACTACCACTGTCCTCCAGCTTCTGCCCGTAATAGTATACCACACCATTTCCCACATCCACCTTGTCATCCGGAGTGACATATCCATCCTCCAGCAAAGCAATCATTGAGGCCAGTTTGAATGTGGAACCCGGTTCGGTACTTTCACCGATGGCATAATTATATTCCTCACTGTAATTTCCTTCATCATCCCGGACAAGGTTGGCAATGGCCCTGACTTTGCCGGTTTTCACCTCCATAAGGACAACGGTTCCATGGTCGGCACCGTGCCTCTCCAACTGTGTATACAATGCATTTTCAGCCACATCCTGCAGGTCCACATCTATTGTGGTAACTATATCATAGCCATCTTCGGGTTCTATTTCATTGGCATCGCTGATGGGCATCCAGATATCCCCCCTGATCTTCCTCATAAGCCGGTAACCCTCAACTCCTCTTAATTCAGCATCAAAGGCTCCCTCAATACCCACCACACTTCGAAAATCCCCGCTCATAGTATACCCGACTGTCCTTGCAGCAAGCATACCATAAGGCCTGACCCTTCGGTTCTGCTGAATATAGATGGCTCCTCCCCTGTACCTTCCGAGTTTAAAAATGGGTAACTGCTTTACCTGTTGCAGCTGGGTATAGGTTACATTCCTTTTTATCAGAAAGTACCGGTTACCGTTCTCCCGGGCACGGACCAGTTCCCTCTTGTAGGTGCTCCAGTGCCTGTCCATGAAAAGATTTGAAAGAGATTTTGAAAGTTCATCCACTCCGTTATCGAATGTCTCCCTGGTAAATGATTCTGACCGGAAGTCCATGCGGATCTCGTAAAACGGGACAGATACGGCCAGTAACCTGCCGTCTGAAGAGTAAATATTTCCTCTGTTCGGCTCAATCACCTTATGCCGTATGGAATTGTTCTCCTCCATGGCCCATTTTTCCTTTTCGAAAAATTGCAGGTGGATGGCTTTCCCGAAGATGAGCAGTCCAATGAGCAGTACCCCCAGGTATACCAGGGATGTCCGAATCATTATGTCTCTTTTCAATGACATGCTATTTTCCCTGATCAATAAGTTTCTTTGGAGGTTCAAGGTTTTCCTCCAGATGCAGGTCGTATCTTTCCACCAGCCTGGCCACTTCTGACTGACGGCTTATCCTGATCAGGTCGGAGGAAATGGTTATAGATTTGGCTCTTAACTCTTTTACATCACTCTGCAGCCTGTTCATCCTGATGACCGTTTTCTCTGTATGGTTCCTGTTGGCAATGGAGATAAATGCGATCAGAACCAGTAAAAGGATAAAACGGGACTGTTTTATCACCGCCTTCCGGGTAAGCACATTTCCATTCAGAAGGTCGCGAATGGAGAAACTCTTTTCCCGTTCTTCGAGGGACTGGTCAAATTCTATATTTCTCTTCTCTTTTACCATTATTCGATCTTTTCAGCTATACGCAGCTTGGCACTCCTGGCCCGGTTATTTGTTTCTACTTCTTCCCTGGACGGCCTTATAACACTCCGGTTAACAAGTTTCCAGGGAGTGTCGGGCCTTCCGTAGAAGTCTTTATGCAACTCGCCTTCCAGGTTCCCTGTTTTCAAATAGTTCTTAACCATTCTATCCTCTATGGAGTGATAGGTTATTATAACCAGTCTGCCCCCCGTCGAAAGACACTCAGCTGTCTGAAGCAACATCTCTCCCAGTGATTCAATTTCCTGATTCACTTCTATCCTGAGGGCCTGATAGACCCTTGCCAGGAATTTGCTTGGATGATTCTTCGGGATAAATCTGCCCAGTGCCCTTTCCAGGTCGCCCGTGGTTTTCAGAGCATGCTCTTTTCTTGCAGTGGTAATTGCCGATGCCAGAGAATTTGCCTAGCCCAACTCTCCATATTCCCTGAATACTCTGGCGAGATCATCCTGGGAATTTTCGTTTATAACCTGAAATGCTGATCTCCTGCTACGTACATCCATGCGCATATCCAGCTCTGTTTCCGCCTTAAAGGAGAATCCCCGATCGGGAGTATCGATCTGGTGTGATGATATGCCCAGGTCTGCCAGAATTCCATCAACCTTTTCCACTGCATGGTAACGCAGGAAATTTTTCAGGTATCTGAAACTGGCCCCAATAAAAATGATCCTCTTATCGGCCGGCACATTTTCTTCGGCATCCTGATCCTGGTCGAAGGCCAAAAGCCTGCCATCTTTACCCAATTTTTTTAGAACTTCCTGAGAGTGCCCCCCTCCTCCAAAGGTCAGATCAACGTAAATTCCCTCTGGTTTAATATCTAATCCGTCAATGCTCTCATGCAATAAAACCGGCTTATGATAGCCCATTATATATCTGGTTCATCAAATGATCCGCCTAATATTTTTTCTGCCATAGCCGCAAAATCATCGTCAGCCTGACTTACACCACTGTACTTTTCCGAGGCCCATATTTCAATTTTGCCTGACTGCCCGGCCAGAACAACTTCGTTTTTGATACCGGCAAAATCCAACAACCTCTTTGGGATCAGCATCCGGTTGTTGGCATCCAGCGAAACTTCGGCGGTCCCCGAAAAGAACATTCTCAGGAACCGGGCATGCTCCTTGTTATATGGATTGGTCCTTGATCTTATGATCCTGTTCTGTCTTTCCCACTCTTCCATAGGGTACATGATCAGACAGGGATCGAATACGTCCCGCTTCAATACAAAGCCGTCCTGTACCGCTTCCCTGATCTGTTTTTTGAATGCAGCCGGAAAAGAGAGCCTTCCCTTGGAATCAAGCTTTACGGTATAGTCACCAATGAAATTTTTCATAGGGTTCCAGCGGGTTTGAACGTAAAAATAGTATTTTTTAACCACTTTGCACCATTTCATCCCACTTTTTCCCACTTTGTTGATAACTTTTGTTCAACCCGCTGCAAACCGTTCCACTGCAATGATCGGCGTGATTTTTTTAATACTTTTGTGATTGCAACGGATTTTATCTGCTGCCCGGGACGTTTATTTATGGATGAAGCAACCCATAAGAAGAATTTTAAACCCATTAATAT
Source organism: uncultured Bacteroides sp. (assembly GCA_964536755.1). Taxonomy (GTDB): domain Bacteria; phylum Bacteroidota; class Bacteroidia; order Bacteroidales. Next base: position 6,859 of record CAZIAU010000146.1, read on the forward strand.
CAGGGACTTATTCATGGATAAGAATCCCTCTTTAGGAAGGTCGATCCCAGGATTCATTTACAGGTTTCTTTCCAGGTTGCTTCGTATTGATTTCATGAATACGATCCTTTACCATCACGGTTTTAAAAAGGATGTGGAATTTGCACGTGCTTCCATTGAAACATTTAATGTTAAACTCGAAACCAGGGGCAGGGAAAA
>CAZIAU010000147.1:0-7055 GCA_964536755.1 uncultured Bacteroides sp.
GAGGGATCCCAAGGAAAGCAGTACAGTTAAATACGAAAATTGAAGGAACCAGTTATTTTGCCCGCGATATTGCAGATACAACAAGTATCTGTTCATGGAACCATCAGAATTACGGGCTGAATATGAACAAACCCGGAGCCCAGGAATTTTACAACAGCCTGATCAACCAGATGGCGGCCTGGGGAGTGGATTTCCTGAAGTATGACGATATTGTTCCTTACCCGGAGGAGGTTACCGCAGTAGCCAGGGCCATCGAACAGTGTAACAGGCCTATCCTGTTAAGCCTGAGTCCCGGCGGCTCGGTGGATGATAATGCCATTGACTTTTTCAAGCAGGGTAATATGCTTCGGGTTACTCCTGATATCTGGGATGAACAGCTGGGCATCGATCAGTGTTTTGACGCCTGGCGAAAATGGCAGGGCAAGGAAGAACCCGGCTTCTGGATCGATATGGATATGATCCCCTTTGGCCAGCTCCAACTTATGTCACCCAAACCAGAAGGTGTTAACGGTGATGAATCAAAAAAGGAAATCAGGGATAAACAAACCAATGGTGAGCTGTCAGATTTTGAGCTTCTGGCCGGAAAAGGGTGGACAAGGCAGAGCAGGTTTTCCAAAGACCAGATGTATACTTTCATTACCCTCCGGGCCCTGTCCGCTTCGCCGCTCATGATGGGAGGCGATCTACCCAGCCTTGACAAATTCTCCCATAGGCTCATCACCCATAAGGAAGTCCTTAGCTGCAACCAGAACGGTGTGATGGGAAGCCTGGTTTACGAAAATAAGAATCTCGAAACCTGGAAGACTCCGGAAAAAGAATCAGCTGCAGGATGGATCGGGGTATTTAACCGATCTGAAAATGAGTTAACTTTACCCATAAGCAAAGAAGTTCTTGGTTTCGGGATGGAACAGATGGAATTATTCGATATTTGGAGTGATAGCAAACTTGAAATCAACCAGGAAGTAACCATTCAACCTCATGGAGTCATCTTCATCAGATATTCTGAATCTTAATCCTCATAGAATGATGAATAAAATCCGGAATATCCTGCTGGTTGTTTTTTCAATGTTCCTGGCCGCAGTTTCCTGCAACAGGGCCGCAGAACCAGAAAGGCCCAACATCCTTTTTATCATAGCTGATGATATATCCCGAAACAGCATGGGAGCCTATGGATGTAACTACATCAGCACTCCCCATTTTGACCGTATTGCTGCCGAAGGGGTCCGTTTCGAAAATGCATTTGTGACCAATCCGAAATGTGCGCCGGCCAGAGCGTGCCTTCTCACAGGAAGATATTCCTGGCAACTGGAAGAGGCATGTAACCACTGGGCGGCCATGCCCGAAAAATGGGTGTTCTACCCCGACCTCATTGAAGCGTCTGGCTACTTCATGGGATTCACCGGGAAGGGCTGGGCGCCCGGTACCTTTATGGGCCTCCATAATCCGGCCGGCTGGGAATACAACGATATTACATGTGATCCTCCCTATAAAAACATTAACAAGAAGGATTATGTGGCAAACTTCCAGGCTTTTTTGCAGAAACTTCCCGAAGATACCCCCTTCTGCTTCTGGTTGGGAACCCATGAAGCCCACCGGGCCTTTGAGAAAGACGTTCATATTAAAGGTGGCATCGATCCGGACCTGGTAGATGTGCAGGAGTGCTTACCGGACAATGAACTGGTCCGGAACGACCTGGCCGATTACGGGGTGGAAGTGGAGTACCACGATGCCCAGATCGGGAAATGCCTGCGGATCCTTGAGGAGAGAGGCATGCTGGATAATACGGTGATCGTTGCCACCTCCGACCATGGGATGGCCTTTCCTCATATCAAGGGCCAGGTCTATAACGAAGGGTTTCATGTGGCTTTCGCTGTCAGGTGGGGCGACCGGATCAAACCGGGACGTGTAGTAGAGGATTTTATCAATTTCCCCGATGTGGCGCCCACATTCATGGAGATTGCCGGACTGGAACCACATGCCCAGATGACCGGGAAAAGTTTCCTGGACCTTCTTCTATCCAAACGGTCGGGTAAAATTAGTATAGGCAGGGAATTTGCCCTGCTTGGTAAGGAGCGGCATGACATTGGCCGTACCGACGGGGATCAACTCACGGTGGGATACCCGGTTCGGGCCATAAGGTCAGTAAAGTACCTCTATGCCATGAATTTTAAACCGCACAGGTGGCCGGCCGGCGATCCCGAATACGATTATCCCAATTGTGACGCCTCTCCTACCAAGGCATATCTGACCGGATTGACTGAAACTGATGCTGATTTCCGGTTCTTTGAGTACGCTTTTGGCAAGCGGCCGGAGGAAGAGCTATATGACCTGGAGAATGATCCGGATTGTATCCATAACCTTGCCAATGATCCTGAATTGCAAAAGGTTAAAGAGGAGTTGCGAAACCGAATGACCATGGGATTGGTAGAGCAGGAAGATCCACGGATCCAGGGGAACGGGGATATTTTTGACGATTATCCCCATGGGAACACCAAAAAGCTTCAGGAATTTTACGGAGAGGATTATTATGATATGAATGAAGCCTTTCGAAGAAAATATCCCAATTGAAAACCAGAAACAAACCTAAAACATTTATTATATGAATAGCAATCCGCTTCTATCATCCATTGTGACTCTGATCGCCATCTTTTCCTTACAGGGCTGTGGAGTAAATCAGCCCGACGGCCGGACCGATAAACCAAATATTATCTATATCCTGGCAGATGACCTGGGATTGGGTGACCTGGGCTACAATGGTCAGGAACAGATAAAGACACCAAACATTGACAGGCTGGCAGCAGGAGGCATGCAATTTACCGATCACTATTCCGGATCCACTGTATGCGCACCATCCCGGTCAGTCCTGATGACCGGTCAGCACTCTGGTCATACATACATCAGGAACAACCGGCCCGCAGGTGAGGAGGGGCAATACCCGCTTGAAGCCGGTGCCTTTACCATCGCCGAGATGCTAAAACAGAAAGGTTATGTAACCGGTGCATTCGGGAAATGGGGACTGGGCTTTATTGGTACCGAGGGTGATCCGAATGCACAGGGATTTGATGAATTTTTCGGGTACAACTGCCAGAAGTATGCACACCGCTATTACCCCGAATACCTGTGGCACAATAATGAAAAAGTGTTCCTGCCAGGCAATGACTGGACCAGCACTGTGACCTATGCACCCGATGTGATCCATGAGAAAGCTTTGGAATTCATTAAAGCCAACAGGGACAAACCCTTTTTTCTATACTATCCATCCACCATTCCCCATGCAGAACTGATCGCTCCGGAGGATGATATCCTGGAACAATATATGGGGAAATTCACGGAAACTCCTTATTTGGGAGGGAAAGCTTCAGGAGATGTTGAAAAGGCTGCATACGGACCTCTGATGGATGTTGCAGCCTATTGTCCCCAGGAACACCCGAAAGCAGTTTACGCTGCCATGGTTTCACGACTCGACAGGCATGTGGGAGAAGTGATGGAAACCCTTCAGAAACTGGGTATAGAGAAGAACACCCTGGTCATCTTCACCAGTGATAACGGCCCTCATTACGAAGGGGGTATAAACCCGGACATGTTCAACAGCAACGGAATATACCGCGGTGGAAAGCGGGATCTTTATGAGGGCGGTATACGCGCCCCCATGATCGCAAGCTGGCCGGGAAAAATTGAGAAAGGTTCAAAAACAGATCATATCTCGGGCTTCTGGGATGTGATGCCAACCCTTGCTCAGGTGGCCGGGATCCAGGTTCCCAAAAACAGTGACGGGATCTCATTTCTGCCTACCCTGACAAATGAAGGCGCTCAGGAAAAGCACGACCATCTCTACTGGGAATTTCACGGGAAAGGGGGGAAGCAGGCCGTCAGACAGGGCAAATGGAAGATTGTAAAGCTAAACTGCTTCAGCCCTGAGAATAGTGCTATTGAATTGTATGACCTTGAAAATGATCCTTCGGAAGAAACCAATATCGCAGCCGAACACCCCGGCAAAGTTGAAGAATTATTAAGTATCATTGAAACAGAGCATGTGGAAAGTGAAGTTTTTCCTTTTGCAGGTGTTCATCCGATCGTAAAATACAATGAAAGTGCTGAATTCAGCATTCACTGAAGTAATAAATTACATCTGACCCAGGCGGCTCATTCAGTTAAAATTATAGAGGTCATAAAATAAGGAGAACAAGAAACATGCTAAAGATTTTTTTAGGAATAACACTGGTAACAATCCTGTCAGTTTCAGCCTGCACACAGGAGGTTCAGAAACCCAACATTCTCTTAATTGCCATTGATGACCTGAATGACTGGGTTGGAGCTTTCGGCGGTAATCCGCAAATGCTCACGCCACATATGGATGAGCTGGCAAATCAGTCTGTTGTTTTTCAGAATGCAAATTGTGCGGGGCCGGTTTGCGGTCCGTCAAGATCTGCTCTTCTTTCAGGATTTATGCCCCATAAAACGGGGATTTATACCAATAGCCACAATATGCTAAAATCAGAGATCGTTCAGACCCATGCCACGCTTCCGGAGTATTTTTCGAAAAACGGATACATCACCATTTCAAAAGGGAAAATCTTCCATAAACATACTACAAAAGACGGATTTGATCATGGTCAATGGGCGTATGATATCTGGGAGCAGGAGACAGGAAACGAAGGTATTCAGACAGACAAAATGTACTCGAGAAATAAGGGCATAATAAATGGGGAAAAGATTACTGATGCCAGGTATACGAGCGGAGGAGGGACCGAATTTGGATGGGCACCTACTAAAGGGGATAAAGAGGGGACCAAAGATTACCGGACAGCCACGTGGTTCGCTGAGAAATTAAATGAGGATTATGACAGGCCCTTCTTCATGCTTATGGGGATATCAAAACCTCACCTCCCCTGGTATGTGCCACAGGAGTATTTTGATATGTATGACCTGGACTCAGTAGTCATTCCCGAATACAGGCTTGATGACCTGGATGATATTGTTAATCAGGACGGGAAGAAAGTCTTTGAACCCTCAGAAGATTTTCTCTGGGTACAGCAGGATGAAGAACTTTTTAAAAGAGCTGTAAGAGCCTACATGGCGTCATCAACCTACGCGGATGATTGCGTCGGAGTCGTGATGGAAGCATTGAAAAACAGTAAATATGCCGATAATACAATCGTCATTCTATTTGGTGACCATGGCTGGCACCTGGGTGAAAAATTGAGATTCAGAAAAGCAACATTGTGGAAAGAGGCAACCCGGCTTCCCTTAATGATTAAACTGCCGGGAATGAATAGCCGGCAATACTGCAGCAGAACTGTAAATCTGATTGACCTCTACCCCACCCTTATTGATCTGTGTGAGCTCCCGGCTAAGGAAATTGATGGAGAGAGCATTGTTCCTCTCCTGATGGACCCGGAGAAAGAGTGGCATCCAACAGTTACAACCCGCGGACCTGGGGCCCATTCTGTAATCTCCGAGGACTGGCACTACATCAACTGGGGGAATGGTGTGGAAGAATTTTATAATCTGAGTTCAGATCAAATGGAATGGAATAATCTTGTCAGGACAGCGTCCGATGAGGTGGAATCTGCACAGGAATATTTGAAAAGCTATTTTCCGGAAAATGATGCTCCCATGCTTCCCAAAAGTGAAAAGAATAAAAATATAACTAAGCTGGATCTGACAATTAAGGAGAGAAGAGACTTGAATCGCTTAAAATAGTTTGTTTACCATTATAAGCAAAAAATATGAAAAGGACAGTAATTATCTTACTGGTATCAAGCCTCGTCAACTTCGCCTTTGCTCAGAATGGAATGATCCTCAAGAACGGTCCGATTGAAATTCAGCTGAATGAAAAGCCAGTCGCCTCGCTTATGTCCCGAGGGAAAACCAATGAACTCGAAAATGAATTAACAGACGGCAAACGTATTAAAACACCCTTGTTAGATCTGACAGAAGAACAATATGATTTCCTTGCAAGCAATATTATAGGCTCACGGGATATCACACTTAAACCGCACTGAAAAAAAATAGAAAATGACTATGCATCCATTTAGCATGAGGAATATTTTAAGCTTTATACTTGGTCTATTATTAATAATGACAGCAGAACCTAGTTTCGCACAGGAAAAGCCCAATATTATTCTGATAATGGCGGATGACCTCGGATACGGCGACGTGGGTTTCAACGGCAATACCATTATCAAAACACCAAATTTGGATAAGCTTTCTGCCGAAGGTTTAACCTTCAGTAATTTTTATTCCGGCGGCCCTGTTTGTTCTCCAACACGTGGAACCTGTCTGACTGGAAGACATTATTCCAGGTATGGTGTTTTTTCAGCTAATATCTGTCATTTACCAAAGGAAGAAATTGTTCATACAAAGACCTGATTAAGGAATTTAAATGGATTTCATCCCTGGAAATTTTAACTATATTGGCTTCAATATTTGAAATATAAATTATATCTGTAATTATTGAAAGAAGATGATCGCTGCTATTAATTACTGTATCAATATAAGATTGGCGTGTGGAACTGTCAATATTTGGTTCGTTAAGCATAGAACAGAACCCAACTATGGCATTCATAGGGGTTCTAATTTCATGTGAAATGTTATTCAGAAATGCTGTTTTAAGTCTGTCATTCTCCTCAGCTTTTGCCTTCGCCAGGAGTAATTCCTCTTCATTCTTTTTGCGATCGGTTATATCCTGAACAATTTCAAGCATCGCCTTTTTGCCCTGGTAGATCATACCAGTATGATGTATCTCAAATATCCTGTTTCCCAAGACTCCATGAGCTTCATATACCTCTGTCTCTCCAATATTTATGCCTCGCACCAGGGGACAGTCACTACATTGGGTTTTATTATCCCTGAATAATTCCCAGCACTTTTTACCAATTGCATCTTCACCGAAAATTCTATTAAGTTTATCATTAAGAAACATAACAGTTCCAGATTCATCAACAATATCCATACCGAAGGGAATAGTATTAAGTAAAGAATCACTAAAGTTGTAACTTTCCAGCAGTTGCTCTTCTGCTTTCTTGCGTTCGGTGATGTCTCTGAAGATACCA
>CAZIAU010000148.1:0-7046 GCA_964536755.1 uncultured Bacteroides sp.
GCCCTCTTTTTCCATCACCTCGTTCATGGACATGTTCCTGCTATTCTTCAGATCGGGAATGGTCTCAACTGTAAAAGGTGCATAACGAATGACCCGCTTCCGGAACTCTTCAACACCGTCTGCAATGAAGGGATCCCTGGTCTTTCCGTTTTGCATCAGTGTAATCCGCATCTGTCTTGATTATTCAGGTTTTTTGTATCTTGCAAAACACTATTCTGTTTGGTCTGATTGTTGTGGTGATATACAAACATAATCCATATTTGGATAAGCGCTGCAAAATTATTGCCAAACCTGAGAGATAAGACAGATTAATAAAGAGATGCGAAGGTTAATAACTATTTTTCTTTTAAGTTCCGTTGTACTCATTTCCGGCCGGGGTCAGACCGTCCCCCAGGAACTGACTGAAGCCATTGGTAAGGGCAATGCCGATAAAATGGCAGCCTTTTTCCACCAGAGTCTTGAGATGACCATCCTGGAGAAAGATTATATGGCCAGTAAAAATCAGGCTACCCGGATCATGGAAAATTTTTTCAGGAATAATCCTCCAACCTCATTCACCATCTCCTTTGAAGGCACTAAAGAAAAATCCAAGTACGCCATTGGTTCCCTTAAAACAAAGGAGGACATTTTCCGCGTAAATATGTTTTTTCTGAACAGACAGGATGAACGCCTCATCTACTACCTGAGTATAGAAAAAGAATCACAGTATGAGATCCGTCCATGATCTTGATTCGGCAATTGACAGATGGTTTGCAGAGGACATCTGGGATGGTGATCATACTACCCTGAGCACCATACCTGAGGATGCCAGGGGGAGGGCTGCTCTTCTTGTAAAAGAGCATGGAATTATTGCAGGTGTGGAGGTGGCCGAACGTATTTTCCACCGTTTTGACAGGGATCTTTATCTGGAAATTTTCATGGGCGACGGCGCTTCCATTATTAAAGGAGATGTCGTGTTTCTTGTTTCTGGCAGAATACACTCAATCCTTCAATGTGAGCGGCTGGTCTTAAATGTAATGCAACGCATGAGCGGTATTGCAACAAACACCGCTGAATATGTGAAATTGCTGGAAGGAACTGGTACACGCATTCTGGATACACGTAAAACCACACCGGGATTTCGCATGCTGGAGAAGGCAGCGGTCAGGCTGGGCGGGGGAGTAAATCACCGTTTCGGCCTGAATGATATGATCCTGATCAAGGATAACCACATAGATTTTTCCGGTGGTATTGAACAGGCCATAACCGGAACCCAGTCCTATCTTAAAAAAAATGAACTCGATCTTCGTATAGTTGTGGAAACCCGTTCACTTGAGGATATTGAAAAGGTAATTGCCACAGGCGGTATTCACAGGATCCTTCTGGATAATTTCTCCCTGGAAATGACCCGTGAAGCCGTGAAGCTCATCGACCACCGTTATGAAACTGAATCCTCCGGGGGGATTGACCGTGATTCCATCCGCGATTATGCAGAATGCGGGGTGGATTATATTTCAGTGGGTGCCCTGACCCATCAGATCAACAGCCTTGATCTCAGCATCAAAGCAGAATACTGATTATTCTATAATGAACAGGGATCTGGAGAATATACGGCGTAACTACTCCAGAGAGAAGCTGGAAGAATCCGGCCTGCCTGCGGATCCCATGGATCTTTTCATCCGGTGGTTTGACCAGGCAAATGAATCCTCCAACCTGGATCCCACCGCCATGACGCTTTCCACTGTGGAAAGGAATGGTCAGCCTTCATCGAGAATTGTGCTGCTGAAAAAGATCGAGGAAGGAAAGCTTATTTTCTATACCAACTACCACAGTAAAAAATCACGGGAGATCAGGGCGCATGCCCGGGTAGCAGCGCACTTCTTCTGGCCTGAACTGGAAAGACAGGTAAAAATTGCCGGTATTGCCCGTCCGGTGGAAGACTCGGATTCGGACAGTTATTTTAATTCGAGGCCTTTCGAGAGCAAAATCAGCGCCTGGGCCTCTCCACAGAGTGAAGTTATTCCCAACAGAAAGTACCTGGAAAATGAGTACGAGAAATACCGGAAGAAATATGCCGGGGCAGAAATAGTACCCAGGCCTGCTTACTGGGGAGGATATGCCATAACACCTTCATGGATTGAATTCTGGCAGGGAGGAAATGACCGGTTACACGACAGGATCGAATATTCATGGAAGGATGAGAAGTGGAGCTTTGTCAGGCTTGCACCCTGAGCCGATTACTTCGGGGCACTCAGCTTACTGATCTGCGATTCCAGTACTTTTATCTTGGCTTCAGCGTCATTCATTTTCTGCCTCTCTTTCTCCACCACTGTCCCGGGTGCATTCTCCACAAAACTTCTGTTATCCAGCTTTTTTCTAACGCTTTTAAGAAATCCCCGTGTATAATCCAGCTCCGACTCCAGTTTACCAATCTCTTTTGCAGCATCAACCCCTTCCCCCACAGGAATATAATACTCCACATTTTTTACAATAAATGAGATGGTGTTTCCCGGATCCTCGTCAATAATTTTCAAATCGGACAGATTAGCCAGTTTTATAATTACCGGTTCAAGTCCGGTATGGAATGTTCCGTTGGAGGAGGATCGCACCATCAGCTCAATGGGCTCCCTGGGAGGAATATTTTTCTCCTTTCTTATACTCCGTATATTTGTAACCACCTCCTTAAGGTCCCGGAAATGACGGATCAGGGACCTGTCATATTTCTCCGGTGAAGGCATGGCCGATATCATAAGGCTCTCCCCTTCTTTCCTGGGACTTACAAGTTGCCAGATCTCCTCTGTAATAAATGGCATGAAGGGGTGAAGAAGATGCAGAAGGCTTTCTGTAAATCCAATGGTCCTGTCGTAGGTCAGCCTGTCTATATCTGCTTCGTAAGGAGGTTTGATGATCTCCAGGTACCAGGAAGAGAAATCATCCCAGAATAGCTTGTAAATAATCATTAACGCATCGGAAATCCTGTATTTCCTGAATTGGTCATCAACCTTTCGAATGGCTCTTTTTAGCCTGGCCTCAAACCAATCCACCGCAATGGCTGCGTGGGCAGGTTGTTCCAGGTCAGGGTCCACTTCCCATGACATGACAAGCCTGAAAGCATTCCAGATCTTATTACTGAAATTCCTTCCCTGCTCGGTAAGACTTTCATCGAACAGCAGGTCGTTGCCGGCCGGGGAACATAACAGCATTCCCACCCTGACTCCATCTGCGCTGTATTTCTTCATAAGCTCAATGGGATCGGGAGAATTACCGAGGGACTTGGACATTTTCCTTCTCTTTGTATCCCGGACGATCCCGGTCAGGTAGACTGTATCAAAAGGCTTCTCATTCCTGTATTCGTATCCGGCAATGATCATCCGGGCCACCCAGAAAAACAGTATCTCGGGTGCTGTCACCAGATCATTGGTGGGATAATAGTATTTGATATCATTATTCTCAGGGTACCGGATACCATCAAAAACCGATATGGGCCACAGCCAGGAGGAGAACCAGGTGTCGAGCACATCCTCATCCTGGCGCAGATCCTTCAACTGAAGGTCCCTGTTTCCTGTTCTTTCCTTTGCCAGATCAAGAGCCGACTTTTCCGATTCGGCAACCACGTAATCGTTTGGCCCGTCACCGTAGAACCAGGCCGGTATCCTGTGTCCCCACCACAACTGCCTGGATATGCACCAGTCTTTTACGTTCTCCATCCAGTGCCTGTAAATGCTCTTGAATTTTGAAGGTTGAAGCCGGATATCATCGTTCATGACATGCTCCAGGGCAGGCCCGCCCAGTTCCTGCATTTTCAGGAACCACTGGAGGCTCAGTTTGGGCTCAATGACAGCGTCCGTACGTTCTGAAAAGCCCACCTTATTGATATAATCCTCTGTCTTCAGAAGGTTGCCGGCTTTATCCAGCTCCATGACGATCAGTTCCCTGGCCCGGAACCGCTCTTCACCGACCAGTATCTGCGCCGCTTCATTAAGTGTTCCGTTATCGTTAAAAATGTCGATGGATCCCAGGTTATGTTTCAGGCCGATTTCATAATCATTAATGTCATGTGCCGGTGTGATCTTAAGGGCCCCTGTTCCAAATTCACGGTCCACATAGCTGTCTACAATTACAGGGACCGGCCTGTTTATCAGTGGAACCAGTACTTTCTTCCCATGGAATTTATCAAATCTGTCATCCTCCGGATGCACACAGACAGCAGTATCACCGAGTATGGTTTCAGGACGGGTGGTTGCAATGGTGATATAATTATCCTCTTCCTCCACCATGTACCTGATATAATAGAGTTTTGACCTGACCTCCCTGTGCACCACCTCCTCATCCGATACAGCTGTAAGTGCCAGGGGATCCCAGTTCACCATCCTTACACCTCTGTATATCAATCCCTTGTTAAATAGGTCAACGAAAACTTTTATTACGCTGGCTGAAAGCACCTCATCCATGGTAAAACAGGTGCGGTCCCAGTCACACGATGCTCCCAGCTTTTTCAGCTGCTCCAGGATTATCCCCCCATGTTTCTCTTTCCATTCCCACGCGTGGGCAAGGAACTCTTCCCGCGTCAGGTCCGACTTCCTGATACCTCTCTCCTCCAGCATTTTCACCACCCTCGCTTCGGTGGCAATGGAGGCATGGTCGGTACCCGGCACCCAGAGGGCATTCTTTCCCTGCATACGGGCACGCCTTATCAAAACATCCTGAAGGGTATTGTTGAGCATATGTCCCATATGCAGCACGCCTGTAACATTGGGTGGGGGTATCACAATGCAATAGGGCTCACGTTCATCGGGAGTGCTTTTGAAAAATTGCCTATCCATCCAGTATGCATACCATTTATCCTCCACACTGGCCGGGTCATATTTTGAAGGGATATCCATTTTTTCTGTTCCGTTATCAGGAAATCCAACTTTTCGGGATTGTGGCAAAAATAGTAAAAAAGAAATATTTATCTGAAAACTAAGAAAACTAAAAAAGTTTTCATATACTTGCACAAATTTTAGAAGCTTGGAAGTTAAAGAAAGGATCATTGTTGAGGCGGGGCAGCTTTTTGCAAAATATGGCATAAGGAGTATGACCATGGATGCCCTGGCAGAGAAGATGGGGATCTCCAAGCGGACCATCTACGAGAGGTTTAAAGACAAGGATACACTGCTTTATGAAGTTATTACCTATTATAAGCAACAGACAACAGAAGAGGCACACAGGCTGATCGATCAATCGGATAATGTCATTGAAGCTCTGTTCAGGATTATAAAAATATCTGTCAGCCAGGTAGAGCAGATGAATCCACTGTTTTTCCACGATTTCAGGAAGTATCACACCAGGATATACAAGCAACTGTCACAACCGGGGGATATCCGGGATTTTTCCATCACACAGAACCTGCTGGATACAGGAATTAAACAAAAAGTCTTCAGAAGTGATATAAACATTGACATTGTGAACCGTGCCCTTCATGAATTGTTTGAACTATTCGGACCCGAAAGCAGCTTGATTCAGTCCGGTTACAGGCATAAACAGATGTTTGACCACATTATCATTCCCTATTTCCGGGGGATATCTACCGAAAAAGGGTTAAAACTCCTTGAGGATTGTAATAATTTATCGGAATAAAACTGAAACAGATATGATACAGAGAATGAGCAAAATTTTAATCACCATACTCCTGGCTTCAGCTTTTGTTGTAAGCAGTCGGGGACAGGATCCCGCAGAAGAGGTGGTCCTGAATCTTCAGGAGGCTGTGGACTATGCCCTTGCTTACAATAAGTCACTGAAGAACGCCAGGTACGATGTGGAGCGTTCCCGCCGCAGTATCTGGGAATCAATCTCACAGGGTCTTCCCCAGGTGGACGGATCGGTAGATTACATGACCTACTTTAATTATGAACTGGCATTCTCATTCGGAACGGGGGAAGATTTTCAGTTCACGGATGCCGAATACATGGACGCCTTTAATCAAACTCGGTCCCAGCCTCAGTTCCAGGGAATAACTTCCAATGATATACTGGTCCACGAAGCCGGAAACTATTACGACGGGGTGCTCCAGTCCATGATGCCGCCCACCACCATCCTGATGTCGGACCAGGCCACGGCAAAACTGCAGTTGTCGCAGCTGATTTTCAGCGGTCAGTATATTGTTGGGATACAGACTGCCAGACTGGCACAGAAGATCTCAGAACAGAATCTTGATGTCAGCGAGCTCAATACCAAGGAAATGGTGATAAACTCCTATTACCTGGTACTCGTCACGGAAGCATCCCTGGATATCCTGGAACAGAACCTGAGTAACCTGAAAGAAACCATGGAACAGACCGAAGTCCTTTACAAAACGGGGATGGCCGAACAGACTGACGTGGACCAGATCAGGATAACCGTGAGCCAACTGGAGAATTCACGAAAGGCACTGGAAAGGAACCTTGAGCTGAACTACAACATGTTCCGTTTCCAGCTCGGGCTTGAGGCTAATGTCCAGGTACGGCTGACCGACGACCTGGAATCTCTGTTCACCGAGCTTCAGCCAGAAACCGCACTGACCATGCCGTTCAGCATTGAAAACAATTTGACCTTCCAGATCATGAAATCCCAGGAGGAGATCAATAAAAAACTGCTGGAACTGGAGAAATGGAACTATACCCCGACCATTGCAGGTTTTTACAATTACAATGCTAAGATCCTGACCACCGGATTTGATATGACCCCGAACCATCTGGCCGGACTTACCATGTCGGTACCCATTTTCTCAAGTGGAATGAGGAAGGCAAGGGTGGACCAGGCCAGGATCAATTATGACGTGTCAAAAAATAACCGGAGCATACTTGAGGATCAGTTGAAATTACAGGAAAAGCAATACCGGTACAATCTGCAGAGTTCACTGGAAAACTATTTTACCCAGAAAGAGAACGTGGAGGTTGCCCAGCGGGTATATGACAGCTACAGGCGCAAATATGAACAGGGAATGGCCTCCAGCCTTGACCTGACTCAATCCAACAGCAACTACCTGGATGCGGAGAGTAATTATATTTCGGCCATAATGGATGTTATGAATGCCCGGCTGCAACTGG
>CAZIAU010000149.1:0-7044 GCA_964536755.1 uncultured Bacteroides sp.
TGTCTTGTTCTGGTTCCCAATCTTGCCGGCAGATCTGAAAATGGTCTTAATATTGACAGATTCCCCGGGAGCTATCACATTTTTCTCGGGATTCACCGCCGTGCACCCACAGGATGCTTTCACCTTACGAATAAGCAGATCGGATTTCCCTGTATTTGTAATAACATAGGTGTGTTCAACATTCTCTCCCTGCTTGATTTTTCCGAATTTGAATTCGGGATCATCCACGCTCATCACAGGTGCAGCAGCCAGCTCCTCAGCCGTCAGAGAAGAGAAATCCTCTTCAATATTTGCACTGATCACAAGGTTATATGATCTGTCTGAAACACCGTTGATCTTTAATCCCATGTAATCTATCACAAAACCCCAGTCGTTCCTTAAAGGTGCATTATAGCTGGCAACAAGGAATCCTTTCTCGCCGGGTTTTAAAGTAGCCGGCTGGGCTTTTATTTTGATATGATCCGGTACCCTTTCAAACTCGATATTAACAATATCGTCAGAATTATTCACCACTTCAACACTCTTCTCCGGTATTCCTGTATTCTTAACATTTCCAAAAGCAAGATGCTTCGATTTAAGCCTGATGGGACCCATTACCTCCCTGTAATCATCTTCAATTGTCCTTGGTTTGGGGATCACCTCTCCGTTAATGGTTAACCTTACACTTCCGGGATTTGAATTGGATATGACAGTGACATATTTCCTGAACGCCCCTGGCCTGCCGGCTGGATTGTAGGTAGCAGCAACGAATCCTTTTTCTCCCGGCGGGACCGGTTCACGGGTCCAGCGAGGGGCCGTGCACCCGCAGGAGGCAGTAACATTCTGTATAATAAGATCACTTCCACCCGTGTTTATAAAGTCAAACTGATAGGTCACTTTACCATCAGCTTCATTAAATTTCCCAAAATCATGAGAGGTTTTACTGAATGCAATTTTTGGCTGAACAGTCTGCGACATTGCCTGCAACATAAAGCCTGCCACGAATAATACCCATAAAAGACGTTTCATCATAATTCAATTTAATATCTGTTATTCGTACAAAAATTTTCAGCATATAAAATTAACACAAATAAACCAGAAATAGTTGCACAATTTTTGAAGTAACCTTAACACCGCAAATTTCGGGCCGCTATTTTGAACCTAGTTGTGCGGAATAATGTTTACTTTTAAACCTCGAATTAAGGGTATGGGGAACAGGCCGCGAATAGCAATATTATTGTTCAATCTGCTTTTGTCCGCTGCATTATCAGCCCAGTTCTATAACGGGATGCAGATGAATTTCGGAAAGAACCGGGTCCAGTATACAGATCGCTACTGGAAATTCTACCGGTTCGACAGATTCGATGTTTATTCATATGAAAACGGTACCGATCTTTCCCTTTACGTGGCCGACTTTGTTGAAAAAGAGCTGGAGCTCATCGAAAGATTTTTCGATTACGACATAGAGCGCAGGCTCATATTCCTCACATACAATAAAATGTCAGATTTCAGGCAGAGTAATATTGGCCTGGTCTCTGAAAATGAGGAATACAATATTGGCGGCACCACCAAGATCATCCAGAATAAGGTTTTCCTCTACTTCGACGGTGATCATGTCAAGTTTGAAAGACAGATCAGGGCTGCCATAGCTGAAGTGCTGCTGACAGAAATGATGTTCGGGAACGGCCTCAGGGATAATCTGACCAATTCTACCATGATCAACCTGCCGGACTGGTACCTGGAAGGCCTAATATCTTTCGTTTCCAATCCGTGGGATTATGATCTGGAAAACAGGGTTAAAGATGGGATTGTATCCGGCAGGTACAAGAAATTTGTAAACCTTCAGGATGATGATGCACGTTATGCCGGTCACTCATTCTGGAAATATGTGGCTGATCTGTACGGGGTTGCTATCATCCCTCAAATCCTCTATATAACAAAGATCAATAAGAATGCTGAAAGCGGATTCCTTTATGTGCTGGGCAGCAAACTCAAGGATCTGTCATTCGACTGGTCCGCTTACTACCTGGGACTTTACAGCTCTGACGAGGATATGGCCAATTTGCCTGAGAAGGGAGAGATCCTTAAGCGACCGAACAAGCGAAGGGTTTATGAAAATATAAGGATCAGTCCAGATGGCAAATATATTGCCTATGTAACCAACCAGAAGGGACAATATAAAATATGGATCCACCATGAAGATACGAATAAACAGGAACGGATCTATAAACGGGGGCAGAAACTGGATCAGATCAATGATTATTCATACCCTGTCCTTGCATGGCATCCGAGTTCTGAAATACTGGGATTCATAACAGAAGAAAAAGGATTTATAAAGATCCATTTCTATAACATGGAGACCAAAGAGATTACCACCCGCAACCTTCTCTATTTTGAGAAGATCCTTGATATGAGTTTCTCTCCCGATGCCAGGAAATTGGTATTCTCAGCCGTTGATAACGGGACCACCGATATATGGGTGTACGATATAGCATCATCAACCAATGAAAGGATAACAAATGACCTGGCCGATGATTATAATCCCCGCTTCATCAATGATATGAAAAGTATCTCTTTCGTATCAAACCGCCGATTGAATACCATTTTTAATGAAAATGACCCGGAGAACAATACTACAACTGCCTTTGCTGTATTTGTCTATGATTATGCAGGTAAAGATCCTGAACTTCAGAAAATCTCAGAAGGAGACTATATCAATCATACCCAGCCCCTTTCCCCGGCCAGAAATAAATTCTTTTACCTGAGTGATAAAAACGGGATCGTAAACCGATATTTTGCCGAGTATGACAGTTCTATCAGCCTGGTAGATACAACAATTCATTACCGCTATTTTGCCAACAGCTATCCACTTTCCAATTACAAGAGGAATATCCTTTCTCACGATATCAATACAGAAACCGATGAGATCGCTGAGATTGTCTATTACGACAGGCGATACCACATGTTTAAATATCCCATTGTATACGACCGGTTGTACGGTGATAAGCTGGAGCCAACTGTATACCGGAACAGGCATGTTGACAGGTTAATCAGGGAAGATTCCATCCACCATGTAGAAAAAAAAGTAGTATCCATGAAGGACATAGCTGACAATAAGCTTATTCATGAAGGAGATACTATTATGCTGCAGGAATTCAAGATCGATATCAACAACTATATTTTTGAGAGGGAAAAACTGAAATATTATAATAACCAGCTTCGCAGCAGGAATTTAAACCTGGTAATCGATACTGCAAAATCCGACAGGATGATGTATATCGATTACCAGACTTCCTTCTATCCAAACCAGCTGGTCAATCAGATCGATTTCAGCTTCCTGAATGCATCATACCAGACTTTCACGGGAGGAGCGTTTTATTATAATCCCGGGCTGAACCTCCTGTTCAAAGTGGGAGCCAACGATCTCTTCGAGGACTACAGGCTGGTGGGTGGAGTGAGGTTCGCCACCGACTTCGACAGTAATGAATACCTCCTGAGTTTTGAGAACCTTAAAAAACAACTTGATAAACAGCTTATTTTTCACAGGCAGGTATTCAAGAATTATACTGATGAATCATATATTAAAACCTTCACCCACGAGCTGTTAGGATCGTTAAAATATCCTTTTAATCAAACACTTGCCCTTAAAGGAACCGCATCCTTCCGGCATGACAATACTGTATTCCTCTCCACCGATATAAATAACCTGAACGAAACGCCCATCATAAAAGTCTGGGGTGGATTGAAAGCAGAGCTTATTTTTGATAACACACGCATCCTGGGGACAAACCTGTACAGCGGAATGAGATTTAAAGTATTTGGAGAAGCATACAGGCAGATTAACAGGGCAAAATCTGACCTCTTTGTCCTGGGAGCGGATTTTCGTCATTATACCAGGATACACAGAACCCTGATATGGGCCAATCGTTTTGCGGGAAGCGCATCTTTTGGCAGGAGTCCTCTTATCTATTACCTTGGGAGCGTGGACAACTGGATCAATATTTTTCAATCACGCGTTCCGACATTTGATGAATCGGTTGATATCGATTATTCCAGAAACTATGCATACCAGGCTCTGGCTACCAATCTCAGAGGTTTTTCCCAGAATATCCGGAACGGGAATAATTTTGCAGTAATAAATACGGAACTCAGATGGCCTGTGCTGCGTTACCTTGTGGGACATCCCCTGGCATCAGGATTCCTGAATAATTTCCAGATCGTCGGATTTGCAGATGTGGGTAGTGCATGGACAGGATTACATCCATATTCTGATGAAAATGCATGGGATACTGAAGTAATTACCAACGGGCCAATGACCATTACCCTGGATGCGAACAGGAATCCGATCGTTGGAGGATACGGGGTTGGTGTCAGAAGCAGGCTTATGGGTTATTTTGTGAGGCTGGACTGGGCCTGGGGTGTGGAGAATATGGAAATTCAGCCCAGGATATTCTATCTTTCACTAAGCCTCGATTTTTAATCGGATGAACCTTAAAAACCAGATAGAGGCCCTGCTTACAGATGATTTTCTCAACGAAATTATTGAGATCAGGAGGCAACTTCATCAAAATCCTGAACTCTCCTTTGAGGAACATCATACTTCAGCATTTATCAGGGATCTGCTCCATAAGTGGGAAATCGAATATAAATATCCCATCGTCAAAACGGGGATCCTGGCCTGGATCACAGGTAGTAGTCCGGGGAAACGAATTGCCCTCCGCACAGACATGGATGCCCTACCTGTAACTGAGAACAGCGACATTGATTTCCAGTCGCTCAACCCGGGGGTTATGCATGCCTGCGGGCATGATGTTCATATGGCCTCCCTCCTTGGAACGATCAGGATCCTCAGCCAGATAAGGGACCGGATCAAGGGAGAAGTACTGTTCCTGTTTCAGCCGGGAGAGGAAAAAGTGCCCGGAGGGGCAAAGTTAATGATTGAGGAGGGTGTCTTTAAGGAAAAAACGCCCGACTTGATCCTGGCACAGCATGTCCTTCCCGATATGGATGCCGGGCATGTGGGTTTTAAAGCCGGTAAGTATATGGCATCAAGCGACGAAGTATATATTACTGTGTACGGAAAGGGCGGACATGGAGCATTGCCAAGGAATATTAATGATCCTGTGCTTATGGCGTCCCACATCCTTATCTCCCTTCAACAGGAGGTCAACCGGAAATCCCCAAGCGATGTGCCGACAGTTCTCTCTTTTGGAAAGGTGCTGGCAGATGGTGCAGTCAATGTTATTCCAAACCAGGTTACCCTTGAAGGTACATTCCGCACGATGAACGAAGAGTGGCGGAAGGAGGCCCATCAACTCATTGACAGGATTGCCTCGGGTATCGCTTCCTCTATGGGAGGAAGCTGCAAGGTGGAAATCAGGCACGGTTATCCTGTGCTGTTCAACAATGAAATGATCACCGGGAAAGCGAGGGAAATGGCCACTGAACTACTGGGATCTGAAAAAGTAGAGGATATGGATATCCGGATGACCGCAGAGGATTTTGCCTGGTTTGCCCAATCATTTCCCGGAATGATGTACAGGCTGGGTGTAAAAGAACCCGGTACAGATGAGATACTCGATCTGCATACGCCCGGATTCAGGGTCGATGAATCATCTCTCGGGACAGGCATTAAACTTCTCTCCTACCTGTCCGTAGAACTGCTAAATAAAATACCTGTTTAAAATTTTTATATGATCCGGGTTGTATAAAAGAAATTTGCCATTAAATTTGTCGCGTAGGAATCAAAATACTTTAGAATATGGCTTACGTTATTTCAGATGAGTGTACTGCATGCGGTACTTGTATCGATGAATGTCCTGTAGAGGCTATCAGTGAAGGAGATATATATGTAATTGACCCTGAGCTGTGTACCGACTGCGGCGCATGTGCAGATGTGTGTCCCGTTGAGGCAATCAGCCCGGAATAATAACGGGAGAATCAAAAATCCTTGCAAGAGGGTGTTCGTTTGGATCACCCTCTTTTTTTGTTTCACCCGTCTTTACAGAGCAGAATTATGATAACTGAATACAGGACTCCCAGGAAGTTGATCCTGCTGATGATCATTATCACCTCATTTATAAATCCTTTCCTGGGGGCATCCATCAATATAGCACTTCCGGCCATAAGTCATGAATTTTCAATGGGAGCTGTGGGGATGAGCTGGGTTTCCATGGCATTTCTGCTTTCTTCGGCAGTCTTCCTGGTCCCATTAGGCAGGCTTGCGGATATCAGGGGACGGAAACTTGTATTCCTGATCGGAAATATTATAATTACCGTAACCTCCCTTTTTTGCGCACTGTCCCAATCAGGAATTATGCTTATTATTTTCAGGGTTATTCAGGGTGTCGGAAGCTCAATGGTTTTTGGAACGGGAGTAGCGATAATCACTTCAGTGTACCCAGCCAATGAACGTGGAAGGGCCATTGGAATATCGATCACTGCAGTCTATGTAGGATTATCCATGGCTCCATTTCTGGGTGGGATACTGACTCAGTACCTGGGCTGGAGAAGTATTTTTTATGTTACCGTGCCTTTTGGATTGCTGGTCATCCTTACCACCTGGGGGTATATTCGTGAAGAGTGGTCCGATGCCAGGGGAGAAAAGTTCGATCTCTCCGGATCAATTATCTACCTGCTTTCCATGTCAGCTTTCATGTTCGGATTTTCAAAGCTTCCTGAACCTGCTGCAATTATTATATCCGGAATCGGTTTCATGGGACTGGTTCTGTTTATTTTTATGGAACTGAAGATCCGGTTCCCGGTCTTTAATATGGCGCTATTTGCTTCCAACAGGGTATTTGCATTCTCAAATCTTGCGGCCCTGATCAACTATGCCACCACATTTGCCATCACCTTCCTCCTGAGCCTTTATCTACAGTACGTGAAGGGGATGTCTCCCAGGGATGCAGGGATGATACTGATTACCCAGCCTGTGGTTATGGCTGTTGTGGCTTCTGTTTCCGGGAAGCTCTCTGATAAATATGATCCCAGGATCCTTTCATCTGCGGGGATGGGTATCATAGTTGGGGGGCTTGGCCTGCTCACCTTCCTGTCGGAACAATC
>CAZIAU010000150.1:0-5856 GCA_964536755.1 uncultured Bacteroides sp.
TGAGCGACAATCTCCATCCCAACCAGTCCGGTTACACAAAAATGGGTGAAAAATGGTTCGATGCGCTTATGAGCCTTAACGAGGCACCGGTGGTTTCGGAGATCCCCGACCAGTATACCGGTAAGGGACAGGCCTTTGATCCCATCAGCCTGGATGAATACGTGACCGACAGTGAGGATCCCGCCTCCGATATTACCTGGACCTTCCGGCAGACGCTGGGAAGTATGCTGAACGTGGTGGTGGATGCTAACCGGAACCTGCTTGTGTCACCCATCGGGGACTGGTACGGTATCGAAACACTTACCCTGAAGGCAACGGATTCGGGAAGCGGTGTCTTCCCGCGGACCACCGAGTCCCAGGTAACCTTCCATGTGAGCAAGGGTAACGATCCCCCGGTGATCACCTCCAGCCCGGTCACCGTGATCGACCAGGAAGATACCTATGATTATACCATCCAGGCCATTGATTTTGACGGTGATTCCCTGACCTATTCCGTCATCGCAAAGCCTTCTTTCCTGGAATTTAATAACTCGACCCACAATCTGAACGGGATCCCGCATAACGACGATGTAGGAACACACCAGGTGATACTTAGGGTTTCTGATGCAACATCAGAAGTGGACCAGGAATTTCAGCTGGAGGTGAACGATGTGGATGACCCACCCGTATTCTCCACAACCCCGGCTGAAACGGTTGATAACGGTACGGAGTATTCCTACATTTTCAAGGCCTCTGATCCCGAGGGGAACCCTGTCCAGTACAGTCCGGTGAGTATCCCCTCCTGGCTGCAATTCAACGGCAGCATCCGTCTGCTCTCAGGTACTCCCGGATATGAAGATGTGGGCGTTCACCTGGTTATTATTGAAGCCACGGACGGTAACCTGGTATCACAGCAATCTTGGGAGCTGGAAGTGATCAATGCTAATGATCCACCCCGGTTCCTCACATCGGCTATAACCAAAGTGAACGAAGATGCCAATTACTATTACAGCGTGGTTGCCACGGATCCGGATGGTGACGACCTTGTCTATTCTGCTCCCCAGATCCCTGACTGGCTCTCTTTTGATCCCGTGAGCCATGTTCTTTCCGGGAAGCCATTGAACGAGGATGTGGGGACGCATTCCATCGTTCTCAGGGTAACGGATGGTTATGAAGAGACGGACCAGGCATATGAGCTGGAGGTGATCAATGTTGACGATGCCCCCCAGTTCTTAACCGACCCGGTAGTGACGGCGCGTGCCGATTCAACATATGTTTATACGATTGAAGCCACGGACGAGGATGTGGGCGATGTCATCACTTTTTCATCCCTGCAGATGCCATCCTGGATGACCCTGAGCAGCGGGGAACACGATGCCATCCTTTTCGGATCACCCACGATGGAAAATATAGGTTCCCATGCGGTGATTATCCAGATCAGTGACGGGACCTTAACCACACTGCAGGGATTTACAGTGAAAGTCAGTGGTCCCAACTCCCTGGATGATAGCACGCCCGGGCCTGCCGTAAGCCTGTACCCCAATCCGGCTGACAATGTATTGTTCTTCCGTATGGATGATCCGGGAGACCTGATCCTCCGGATATACAGTGCTTCCGGCATGTTATTGAAAACCATTACCTCACCGTATGAGGAAAAACTCGAAGTCGATATTTCGGATCTTGAGAGAGGTATATACCTATACAGAGCCTTGGTAGATCAAAAAGAAGTGACAGGAAAATTTATTAAGAAATAATGCAGGATAACAAATATCTCTCTTAATGCTATTTAACTCATTTGAATTTCTGGTTTTCTTTCCGATTGTGGTTGCACTCTATTTTGCAATCCCCAATCGTTTCAGATGGATCCTGTTGTTGCTGGCCAGTTACTATTTCTACATGTGCTGGAATTACAAGTACATCGTACTGATAATGGTATCTACTGCTGTGGACTATTGTGCCGGGATCCTTATTCACAGAACCGATAAGAAAGGGGCCCGGAAACTTCTGTTACTGGCCAGCCTGTTTACCAACCTGGGATTGCTCTTCTTTTTCAAGTATTACAATTTTTTCGGGGAATCGATTAACGC
This sequence comes from uncultured Bacteroides sp., assembly GCA_964536755.1. Classification (GTDB taxonomy): domain Bacteria; phylum Bacteroidota; class Bacteroidia; order Bacteroidales. The sequence goes on from CAZIAU010000150.1 coordinate 2,067, forward strand.
GGTCTTCGCAAGGTTCAATATATTTTATGAGATACCTTCCTATCACTTTCTGCTGCCGGTGGGTATTTCGTTCTATACCTTCCAGACTCTGAGTTATACCATAGACATATATAAACGTAAACAGGAGCCTGAATACCATTTCGGAAGGTTTGCTCTATTCGTTTCATTTTTCCCGCAGCTGGTAGCCGGACCAATCGAAAGATCCGTCAATCTGCTTCCACAGTTTCGAAAGGAGGTGACCTTTTATTATGAAAGGATCAAAAACGGGATCCTTCTTATGGGATGGGGGTTTTTCAAGAAGATCGTAATCGCTGACCGGCTTTCAGAATATGTAAACCTGGTCTACAATAATCCGACAGATTTCGAAGGCGTGCAGAATATCATTGCCACTTTCTTTTTCTCGTTCCAGATCTATTGCGATTTCTCGGGGTATTCGGATATTGCTATCGGTGCTGCCATGGTCCTGGGGTATCAGCTGATGACCAATTTCCGCAGGCCGTATTTTGCAAGGAACATAGGCGAATTCTGGCACCGCTGGCACATCTCTCTTTCCACCTGGTTCCGGGACTACGTCTACATTTCCCTGGGAGGTAACCGGGTGGTCAGGTGGCGCTATTTTTACAACCTTTTCATTACCTTCCTGGTAAGCGGCCTATGGCACGGTGCAGAATGGACGTTTGTTATCTGGGGAGCCATACACGGGTTTTATATGGTATTTGCGATCATCAGTGAAAAAATACGAGCTAAGTTTAACCGTGCCATAGGTATTACAAAGATCCCATGGCTGTACCGGTTATCCCAGACAGTTGTGACCTTCGTACTTGTCTATATTGCCTGGATCTTTTTCAGGGCCAATAATGTGAGTGAGGCGATTTATATTTTGAAGCATCACTTTGTGCTTAGTGGTGATCAGGCTGTAAACCTTTTTACCAATCCGGCCAATTTCCTCCTGTCATTTGTATTTATAGCTGTACTGCTGATAATCGATTTCTTTGAAGAGCAATTCCGGCTCTCTGAGAAACTGAAGACTTTGCCAAGATATCTGAAGTGGGCACTGCTGATATTGTTTGTTTCGGTTATCCTGATCTTTGCTGTATGGAATGAAACGGATTTCCTTTATTTCCAATTTTGATTAATAACAGGCATGAACGAGAAGCTACTTAAATATCTGATCTACATCTGGGGCGCACTCTGCCTGTATGCTTTTATTGCCATAAGGTTTGAACCTCTCTTCAATGGCATTCTCAAGGAAGATGTGGTTGAGGGATACTGGGATAAGACCAGATATGGCGAACTATACTATTTCAGTATGATCCGTCATTTCAGGGAAGAGGGATTGCCTCCCGCAAAACGAAAATTTGAGTATTCAGAAAAACAGGCCAGTGTGGAGGATTGTGATATACTTGTTTTCGGAGACAGCTTCTTTGAGTTTTCCCGGCACAAGCAGTTCCCGGAAAAGCTTGCAGATGATTTTTCGAAAAAGGTACACTATGTAAATAATGATTATCCCCTGGAATACCTTGCTCTGAACAGATACCAGGGAAAGGAACCAAAAATGGTGCTTTTCGAACGGGTTGAACGATATATTCCACTGACATTTGAGAAACCACAGGAGATGGTTCCCCTTTATGCCGAAACTGAACCCGCCAGATTTCAACCGCTGAAATATATCAGGGATAAGCTTTTCTATGGTCCCAGTGAAGAACTTTATGACGTGATACTGAAAAGAAGTTATCTTTCAACAGCTCTTAACTCTGTTGTTGCCACCCTGAAATTTGATATTTATGGTAATATTTCGAGCTTAACCCCGGTCTATCTGAAAGATGGTGATAATTCCTGGTTGTTCTACCATGACCAGGTGAACGGAACGAAAACCAGTTTCTATTACCAGTTTACCGACATTCAGATGGACTCTATCTGTGATAATATGGCCCGGCTGTCCAAAACATTGAGTGAGCAGTATAACATGCAGATGTTATATCTTCCCATGCCTGCAAAATATACAATCTACCACCATCTTATCAATAATGATCCTTATTCAGAATTTCTTCCGCGTCTTTATAAAGGTCTGGATGAGCGGGGTGTGAAGTATGTGGATGTCTATAAGGATTTTCTTGAAAGCGACACCCTTCTGTATTACAGGACCGATAGCCACTGGAACCAGAAGGGCATTGACATTGCCTATGGAAAAACAATTGACTATATAAAAAACGATTCCATATTAAAAGCATTTTTATAATCAGACTGTAACAAGAATGACAACGCAAAGCAATCAGCCCCTGGTAAGTGTGGTAATTCCCGTTTATAACGGGGGAGAGTATTTTGAAAAATGCCTGGAAGGAGTCCGGGATCAGACCTACCAGAACTGGGAATGTGTCATAAATAACAATCACAGTACAGATGATACATTGATGATCGCCGAACGCTTTGCCAGTGCTGACGGGCGATTTAAAGTATATAACAACGAGGATTTCCTGAAGATGGTGGATAACTGGAACATGGCATGCAGCCGGATAAGTCCCGGATCCTCCTTTCTAAAGGTACTCGGTGCAGATGACTGGCTTTTTCCGGAAAGCCTTGAAAAGATGGTAAATGTGATGGTCAAGCATCCGTCGGCAGGCCTCTGCTCATCATACAGGCTGAATGATCTTCATGTAGACATGGACGGTCTGAATATCTGGGACGGTAATCTCTATGATGGCAGGGAGATGCTCTACAGGCAACTTACCCGCAGTATAGATGTTTCGGGATCAAACACAACTATCCTGTTTTCGCTGGAGCATATGAGGAAGATACCCAGGTTCCCGGTTGTATTTGATCAGGAAGCTTATCATGAGGATACGGAACTGATTTACGAAATGATGAACCTTGCGGATGTTTGCTTTGTATATCAGGTACTGAGTTATACCCGCAGGCACGAGAAGGCATATACCACAACCGAAGTATTCCGGTTCAATACCCTGCTCCAGCTGAATGAAAAAGTGCTGTGGAAATATAAAGGGGAGAACAGGGAACTGAACAGGCTATACAGGGATGTCCGCCTGAAGTATGCCTATTTTTTATTCTATAAAAGGATTACATTTGACCGCGATACTATCAGATGGCATAAGAAATACATTGTGAGGCCATTCAGTTTGAGCGAATACCTGTTGGGTATAATTACGAAGAATAAGATTTCCAAATTAACATTAAGGATCCTGCATAAGATCGGGAACCAGTTTAAAAAATAGCAATGCAGGTCAGCATTATCAGACAAAGGATGTACCATGGGATTTAAGGAGAAGTTTCTAAAGAATGTGGCGGTTTTCGGAGGGTACAGTTATCTGTCCTGGTTTTTTGATTCACTGGTTTCTACCATTATACTTTCGCGGTTCCTGGGACCGGAAGAGTATGGATTTGTGGCTTTGATCTATGTATTCTCGGGCTTTATTATGCTGTTTTCAAATACCGGTCTTTCCTATGCGGTCATAAGGAGCGACTATGGCTGGAAGTACCAGAAGATTGTATTCAGCCTATCGCTATGGATCGGAGCCCTGCTTGCTTTGGTGATGGTGTTATTAGCCTATCCCATAACCCTTATTTATGGGAACCCGGAGCTGTTCTGGCCTACCGTGGTCATTGCCATTACATTCATATCCGATTCTTTCACCATAGTGCCCCTGGCCATCATGGAAAAGAGATTCAAATTCAAATACGTAGGCCTGATAAACTTCATCACTGTAGTTTTCACCATAACATTGATGATCGTAATGGCGGTACTTGGTTTTTCATACTGGTCCCTGATCATCCC
>CAZIAU010000150.1:5866-7029 GCA_964536755.1 uncultured Bacteroides sp.
CCGCTTATCTTAAAATCAATCTTGAAATATATCTTATTGGAAAGGAAAGCCAGGTTCGGATTCCATTTATATAACTGGAAAATGACAAAGTTCGGTTACAGAAAGATCAGGAGCCTGGTTGAAAGCATTTCCATATTTAATTTTATCAACTACTTTGCCAGGAATGCGGATAATTTCGCCGTAGGTAAGTTTTACGGGGAAGCCAGCCTGGGACTGTATGACCGGGCCTATAAATTCCTCTATATGGCCAGGCGTTTGATCAACACTGTCCTGGGACCGGTGTTGTTCCCCAGCCTGAATGATGCCAAGAGTAAGGGAGAGGATTACCGTGCACATTTCCTGGATATCATCGGAATGGTGAATTTCATTAATCTTGCCATTGCCACGCCCCTGGTTCTGCTGGCAAAACCCATTACACTGGTTCTCTGGGGACAGGACTGGATCGGTGTGGCTGACTTTATGCCATATGTGGGTGCAATTATTCCGATGCAGACCATGGTTATTGCCGCCATGGACCTGTACATGATCGAGAAGAAAGAAAGAGCCCTGCTAACCCTGGGTATACCGCTCTCGTTGATCCTGTTGGTGGGTATCGTTGTGGGTGCCTTCTTTTCGGCCCTGCACATATTAATATTCTACTCTCTTGCATTTATACTTATCCAGACTCCTGTCAGCCTCTATTTCGGGCACTACAGGATATTGAAATTCACAGGGAAACAGATCCTGAAATTCTGGGGACCGAAAGTTATACTCACGGCCGGTTTGATCTTTTCGATCTGGTTCGGAAATCGGTTGATTTCCGGTATCCTTCTTTTCTTATTCTTTCTTGATACCATCATATACCAGGGGAAAGATATGGTGAAGATCTACGTTTTGTTAAAGAATAAACTTTTTAAAAGGTCGGATATAAAGGTTAATTAAATTAGAAACGGGCATTAATGTATAAGAACCTTGATCGGTTTATTGGAAAGGTAGTAACTCTCTTTGCTGTTGTGGCCTATTTTGAACTCTTCAGATTTGCCGTGATCCCCACTTCGATCAGGGCAATGTCACAGATACTGGCATGCGGGCTGATGCTGCTGCTGATCATTCTGAAACGGATCTACCAGCCTGAAGAACTGGTCAGGATGAACTTTAAATGGCCGGTGCTTATCCTGATGCTT
>CAZIAU010000151.1:0-7022 GCA_964536755.1 uncultured Bacteroides sp.
CCTAAACCTGGCTAAGATCATGGGATATTTTTTATCCGTTTATTCACTCATATGGAAGATAACCGGATAATAAATATCCCTCGGGAGTTTAAAATCCATTCCAATGGAACATGATCAGGCCGCTTCTTAACAAGAAGTATCTCAATTTTTTAATGCTTATCACTTGTCCATCTCCTGAACTCCACGCCCAGCGTACATAGTAGAGAGATCAACGTGAATTTTTGGGGTAACTCCAAATCACAATAGGGTTGACTTAAGATTTATTTTGTTGTAAATTTCAATGGTATTTTTCTGAATTATAGACACTTCTCATTTAAATTTTTGAAAACATGAAGAGTATAATGATTTGCTTCACAATCATTATGTACGGGATCATCTTTTGCAGCGCACAGCAAACAGTCTCCGCTGCAGGTGGAGAAGCTGCAGGTGCGGGGGGGACGCTGAGCTATACCATTGGACAGGTTGCCTGTGCCGACTTCAACGAAATTGATGGTTCTGTATTACAGGGAGTCCAACAACCCCGTGAGATCTATTTAATCAACACTATTGAAGAGAGGTATGGAACAAACATAGAATTTTCGGTTTGCCCCAACCCTGCCGGCAGTACTTTAACATTGACAGGGATGAATTGCCTGGAAGGTAATTATACCTATCAGCTCTATGATATGAACGGTAAGCTTCTGGACAATAAGAAAATCACCGGGATCGAAACAGACATTCCAATGAACGGACTTGCCCCGTCAACATATTTCCTGAAGATAACCGGTACTGAAAGAGAGGTAAAAACATTTATGATCATTAAAAATTAGAATGATGAAAAAGTTATTCCATCTTGCAGTTGCGCTTGTGTTTACTTCGGGTGCGCTCCTGCCACATCAGGCAGGCGCCCAACCTCCCGAAAAGATGAGCTACCAGGCAGTAATCCGTGATGCCGGGAATGACCTTGTTACAAATCACACTGTTGGAATGCAGATCAGTATCTTACGGGGTTCTGCATCCGGCATACCAGTTTACACAGAGGTGCAAACGCCAACTACCAATGCCAACGGGTTGGCAAGTATTGAAATAGGGGGAGAAACGGGATTCGATACCATAAACTGGTCAAAGGGTCCCTATTTTATTAAGACCGAAACCGATCCAACCGGCGGCACCAACTATTCCATAACCGGTACCAGTCAGTTGCTTAGTGTACCGTATGCTTTGTTTGCAAAAACAGCCGAAAATATAAACGGAATTATACCCTGCAACGAAACTGATCCTGTTTTCAATGCTTCAATAGCAAAAGGAATCACTGCAGGCGACACGGCCCGGTGGAACAACAAACCGGACAGCTGTAATGAAAAACAAAGCCTTGCTGATGTGATTGCAGTAAATAATTCCGCCAATGACCGCATAAAAAATGTATCCGATCCTGTCGATGCACAGGATGCGGCGACAAAATCTTATGTAGATGCATTGCGGGAAAAATTATTGGAATTGCAGGCTGAAGTCGGTGTAACCGATATTGAGGATAATCATTATAAAGCTGTAAAAATTGGCAACCAGATATGGATGGCTGAAAACCTGAAAGTGACCAAATACAACAATGGCGAAGCAATTATAAGTTATGCATATTCCTGGTATGACGATGACGAAGCAGCCTACAAAAACATATACGGGGCTTTATACCAGAGAAATGTTGTCAATACGGACAGCTTGTGTCCTGTCGGTTGGCATTTGCCTTCTGATGCCGATTGGACAATACTCTTCGGCTATTTGGGCGGTGATACCATAGCCGGCGGCAAGTTGAAAGAAACAGGCACAACGCACTGGGTATCACCCAATAACGGAGCTACTGATGAAACCGGTTTTACAGCCCTTCCGGGTGGTTTTATGGTTCTCATGAGTCACGGGCTCACTGAATACTTTGAAATTGGCAAAATCGGAAAATGGTTGAGTGTGGGCAACGGCAACTGCGTGGTATTAAATTACCTTTCAAGCAATGCTGAAATAAGAAATGCACAGAATGATGGAACGCTTTCCGTGTCTGTCCGTTGTCTGAAGGATTAAAGGGATCTATTGAAATGTACATTAATATGTGCAGATATAGTTACAATGTCTGAATAACAGAAATCTCTCTTTCAACACCCGCCAGTTTCATTCATATCGCCAGATTGAGATAATCGATTATACACAGTGAATATTCCAACTCAAACCACTAATTTAGTGTCCACATCTACAACCAGTAAATATGATGAAAACTTCAATGGCAGCCACCCTGACAGGCCTGTTGGTCCTGCTTGTAATCAGTTGCAACCAAATACAGGAACCACCTGTACTTTCTCCCTTCGGGGAGCTCGATACCATCTGCACCAATGACTGGTGGAACCGGGCCCCGAACCCGATCATCGACGTGAAGGTCCCCCGCGACCAGGTGGTGGCCTTCGGTATCTACACCGTCTCAAATAAAACGCTTAAGCTGAGCGCCCAGCTATATCCCCTCTATCCTGACGAAACCCGTGAGGTGAGGCTTGAGATCAAGGAGGACGGCAAGTGGAAAGAGATACAGACGAAGCAGATAAACGATATCGGGTGGTCAGCACTTTTCAGGGTCGAGGGATGGGATAACACCAGGGATGTTCCCTACCGGATACGTCACGGAAAGAAGGCTTTTTTCGAAGGCCTGATAAGGAAAGACCCTGTGGATAAAGATGAAATAGTAATGGCGGCATTCACCGGGAACAGCAATAAGGACCGTGGCGGCAGGGATAACTATGTGCGTAATGTCAATTACCTGGATCCGGATATCCTGTTCTTTTCGGGGGACCAGTCCTACGACCACCTGGAGCATACTGCGGCATGGCTGCTCTGGGGCAAACAGTTCAGGGAGATCATCCGTATAAGGCCTTGCATTTCCATCCCCGATGATCATGATGTAGGCCAGGGGAACCTGTGGGGCGAGAATGGCAAGAAAGCCTCTTCCCCGGACGGAGCCGACGGCGGATATTTCTACCCGGTTGAATATGTGAAAATGGTTGAAAGGTGCCAGACAGCTGACCTTCCTGATCCTTTCGATCCCACTCCCATTGAACGGGGGATCGGGGTATATTATACGAACCTTGTGGTTGGAGAAGTTGACTTCGCCATCATTGAGGACCGAAAGTTTAAATCGGGGCCAGAAGGAAAGCTTCCGCCACACGGGCCGCGGCCGGACCATATTACTGACCCGGACTATGATCCGGCATCCATCGATCTGGAAGGGCTGAAACTGCTGGGGGACCGGCAGCTTTATTTCCTGGATCAATGGGCAGATCAGAAAGATGGCGTTAAGATGAAGGCTGTGCTTTCGCAGACCGGCTTTGCCGGAACAGCTCATCTGCACGGGCAAATAGACAACCGCCTGGTGGCTGACCTTGATTCCAACGGGTGGCCACAGACCGGACGGAATAAAGCGCTCCGGGCCATCAAGAAAGCCAACGCGGTCCAGATCGGGGGCGACCAGCACCTCACAACCCTGGTTCACCACGGTATCGATGAATTCGGTGACGGACCCTGGGCATTCCTGGTGCCGTCCATTGTAAACTATTACAAGCGATGGTGGTGGCCGGAGGATGAACAGCCGGGCATGAATCACGATCCTGATAATCCGCTGCCGTGGACAGGCGACTATTTTGACGGGCTGGGGAACAGGATCACCATGGTTGCCTACGCCAATCCTGAAGGGTCACTGGATGGTGCCGGTTTTGGCCTGATCAGGTTCAACAAGCCTCTGAACGAGGTTACATTTGAATGCTGGCCAAGGGATGTCCATGTGGATGAGCCGGGAGCAAAAGAGTACACCGGATGGCCTGTGACCATAAAACTGGAACCATAAATTTCAAAGGTCACCCTGACGGGATCTGAGCTGCATCGGCAAGGATCTGAGCTGCATCGGCAAGGATCTGAGCTGCAAAGGCACTCCTTTTTGCAATTTCATTCCTGTCCGCCGGAAGGGAGAGGCATTCCACACACCAGTGCCCGCCCTTCAGCACTGCCCGGGGGGTCATTTCAAAATTATGTTCCATACAGCACCTCCAGGTGAGCTTCGAACGCATATTGCCGTCCCAGGCGGTGCTGACCAGCAACCCACCCCTGAATTGTGCCAATCCTGCAAGATCTTCAATGCCTATTTCCTCTTTTGATTCATCATAACCGTGATCCAGTCTCCTGTATTCCTGATCGTGATCCAGGCAGGGCATCCCGATATCCCATCCGGGGATCCTCCGGTACTCCTCCATTGAACCGTAAAACGCCCTTATCCTATCCTCATTTCCGTTCCGTATCCATCCAAGGGTACCGTCGGGTTTACGTGCCAGTGACTTCAGCTGCATATGTGTCGCTTTTTGAACAAGCCACCTGAAAGGAGGTATCCGCCTGTTTAACCGGGCCACTGTCTTCAGGTACCACGGCAAATATAACCAGACATTCCTGTAGAAGTCCTCCATGGTTTGTCCCCCGTCCCAGTGGTGAAGGTATTGATTCAAACGGGATGCATCTTCGAAGAACAGCATGTGGAAATTTTTCAGAGCAAACCACCTCCTCTCCATGGCCTTCCGGTAATCGATCCCCAGCATTCCATAGATCCGGTCAAGGAATTCCAGGAAGGTGGTTCTGCAGTCAGGACCCCCCGAAACATTGTAAAATCCTCCCCAGAAGTCAGATTCTTCCGGTATCTCCAGGCAACTGACCGGCAAACGGCCCGAATCTTTTGCCGTTATGTTCTCCATAAAGGAGTTCAGTGGCTGGTGATACAGGATGGGATCCATAAGCGAGAACAGCTTCGGGATCATAATAAAGGTCTGCCGGAGGGAGACTGCATGCTTTATCCCGGACTCCATGACTGACAGCTCCCCCCTGATCTTGCTGATGGCATAATTGTCAAATTCACCCGGCATGACCGGATCGCCTGCCCTTCCAACATGCACAGGGGCAAGCCTGCCCCCGTAAACGGCAACAGAAGCGATGTAGACCATCTTAATATGTTCCGGGTCCCGGGATTCAATTTCCCTTACAATCTGCCTGGTAACCTGGTGATTTATTTTGTCAGTCAGGGTTGGGTTCCGGTCGGCTGCCGGGGAGATCAGGGCCATCGGGTGCAGGCACCAGTCGATCCCGGTACATGCTGCGGACAGCACGTCCCGGTCCAGTGCATCACCCCATACTATCTTCAGCCCGTTACCCTGTGAAATCCCGGATCCTCGGACCGGGGTGATCCCGGCTGACTTCTCGTATCTGCTGAACTTCTTTTTATTCTTCCGCGATGGCCTGAGAAGCAGGACAATATCATACCGGTCCCGTTTCTCCCAGAGCAGCCTGAACGCCTCAAATCCCATGGAGCCCGATGCCCCGGTAAGCAGAACCACAGGTTTCTTCATACTCATGGTTTCCCTTGTTCCGTTTTTCATCCCTATTTAAGTCCCAGCTCCTCCCCTTTTTCCAGCCGGGACACAGATTCGGCCACACGTTTTGTGACAGTTTCTGCCCTTTTTGCCATATTGATCCAGATATTATACTGTTTCCGGCATCTCAGGGTCATTCCAAAGTAATTATCCCGCGCAAGGGGGTTATCCTGAAGGGCCCGCAACAATGCCCCTGGAATCTCCTCGTTCACCTCGGGAGGTTTGATCCCCCTGTCCCACATTCCGTTCAGCTTGGCAACCTCCACGGTTTTCATTCCCCAGCTTGTCATCCTTCCCTCCCTTATGAGGCGTTCCACCTTCTGTTTATTGATTTCCGACCATGTACTTGTTGGTTTACGGGGTGTGAACTTTCTCATGTACTCGGTTTCATCGATGGCTCTGAGCAGGCTGTCCACCCAGCCGTAGCAAAGAGCCTCATCCAGCGCCATGGGATAATCGAAAGGAACCGGTCCGGCCCCTTTTTTCTTAAAGACCAGCCAGACCATATCTTCCCCGGAATGGTTCTTATGTAACCATTCCCTCCATGCCCCGATACTATTTACTCTTAACGGTTTCAATTCAGGAAAATGCGCAGCCGGCCTAAAGATAATCTATTTCAGATTAATCATTCCTGAGGGAAGCGTAAATGGATTCATTCATCAGGGAAAATCTTGCTATCATGTGGATCCATAACCAGCCGTTCAGAATCAGGATACCCAGCCAGACCAGTATGGAACTGAAGGATGTCCCCGTATTTGAACTGAGAATGGAGGGAAGGGTGGCGATAATAGCAGCGGCATACCCGGTCCCTATGCCCACCATGAGCAGGAGCATGTATTCCCTTACCACCAGCCTGCGGATCTTCTTTTTCCCGTAACCGACCGCTTTAAGCAGGGCAAACTCCTGTTTACGTTCCATGATACTCCTTGACAGGATCACCCCCAGCCCAAAAGTTCCCAGCAACAATCCGAGGGCTCCCATCACCATAAAAATGGAAAGATAAGTGTTGGTCACAGAGTTGAATTCGGTAAGCCTGACCGCAGCCAGTTGCATATCCAGTCCATAGTCACGCATGCCCCGTTCCAGTTCCGAACGGATCAGAGCTGTATCCCCGGGTGCTCCGTCAATCAACAGCACATGGGCCCCGCTGCTTTCCGGGAACTGCTCCAGGAAATGTTTGTTTGAAATGATCACATTACCCTGGAATATCGAAGGCGCAAGTCCCCCGATTAGCAACAGCTCCATGGTCCCGCCGTTGGAATTGGTATAGTGCAGGGTATCCCCGACCTCCAGGCCCAGTCCCCATTTAATAGCGGTTTCGTCAGCTATGGCAGGTATAACACCTCCGGGAAGTTCCCGGTCAAGCGAGTTCCAGGGATGTTGATCATCAAGCACTCCTGTGCGGGTAACGAACGAATACCGGCCGTCGAGCATCACGGGATCCACTCCAAGTATCTGCGGGTTTACGACTTTATTCAGGTTCAGGCAGCTGGCATCATCGCCGCTTGCTTTTCTCAGCTGAACAAATGAGTAATCCCCTTCAAGCCCCAGTTTTAATCTTACCTCCGGATCATTAAGCTGATGTAGGACAGGAATGGTCGACTC
>CAZIAU010000152.1:0-6992 GCA_964536755.1 uncultured Bacteroides sp.
AATGATCCGCGGACCTTATCACCTTTTCTCAATAGGTATTATTCTGATTGTCTGCTATTTGTTCAGCCTGTTCATGGTAAGGGTGAAGCTGTTGTCTACCAGGGGACACAGGAAATTCTGGAACACACTTCTGCTGCTTTTTTTCATCTCGACAGCATTTATCGGACTTCTTTTAGCAGTAAAAGTAAATTACAAGCTGAATTTCTCATGGGTGGATGAAGCCATGCAGTGGCATGTGGACTTTGGGATCGGATTTGCATTTGTTTCCGCATTTCATCTTACATGGCACCTGGGTTACTTCACAAAAATGCTGACCCGAAAGGGCCCCTCTCCCCTGCCTGAAACAACTGAACACCTGCAATATTCGCACCGGCAGACCATACTTCTTTTTCTACTGCTTGGCCTGTTGAGTATAATCGCCCAGCTCGTTTTGTTAAGAGAGTTCACCAAGACATTTCATGGAAACGAGCTTACCACCGGCATTTTCCTGGCAATCTGGATGTTGCTGACTTCAGCCGGAGCATGGGCCGGATCGGGATACGCTGCAAGGGTTCCCGGTAAAACAATTCTCAGGCTTTTTATTTTACTCGGGGTATATCCTCTGTTCCTCTACCTTATTCTGATCTTTATTACCAGGATCATCCTGCTTCCCGGATATGAACCCGGTATGCTTGTATCGGTCAGTTATATGATTCTTCTTATGGCGCCTTTCACCCTGGTTTCAGGGTTTCTCTTTGCATACCTCGCAAAGTCCGTGAAACACAGTGTGGAGAATAGTCTGTTTTATCTGCTCGATTCACTTGGATCTCTCGCTGGAGGAGTACTTTTCGGACTGATCCTTGTCTTCTTTTTTGATAATATACAGGTTCTTGCCCTCCTATTCCTGCTGGTTGCCGTAAGTGTTACACTGATCGGCCGTTACCCACTGGTGATCTCTCAAAGATTTTTATTACTGGGCACTGCATTCATCCTCAGCCTGCTTACATTGATCCCCGGAATCAAAAATGAAGTGGAAGGATTGAGATACAGGGGAGAAACTATTCTCGAAACAAGGGATACACCCTTCGGCAATCTCACTTTCACTAACCGGAATGACCAGGTTACAGGATATATGGACCGAAATCCGGTCATTACGGCTATGGACCTTGCAAGTGCAGAAGAAACAGTTCATTTTCCATCATTCCAGCATCCCGATCCCGCTTCTTTTCTTCTTATAGGGGGGGGGCTGTCGGGCAAAGCCGCTGAAGTGTCAAAATATAATCCACGTATTTTTGATTATTGTGAAGCAGATCCAAGGATATACAGGTATGGGAAAAAACATATACATACTGCATCTGCAAAAGATTTCAATTTCATTAACATGGACGGCAGAAGATGGCTTCAAAGTGCAGACTCCTCAATTTATGATGTTATCATTTCGGCAGTAGGTGATCCACATACCATCGGATGGAACCGCTATTTTACAGAGGAATTCTACAGGCTTGTCCATTCACATCTGTCTCCAGGGGGTATATTCGGGATGCAATTGTCTGCCGGTGGCAATTATATCAATAATGAAGGTAGTGATATGTTGAATATTAATTTTCATACACTTAAAAAAATATTCAAGAATGTTAGAATAGTACCCGGTGCTGCCACATATTTTCTTGCAACCGATGGTACAATATCACTTGACATTCCCGGATTACTTGAAAAACATGCTGCCATCAATACTATCTATGTCAATCCCGATTACCTGGATGCCATGCAACTGGAATTTGAAAGTGACCAGATAATGGAGCGTATCTCCGGGGAACTACCCGGGATTAACAGTGATTTACGTCCGCTGCTCTTTTTCAAAAGCATCTCCAGCTGGAACTCAAGGTTCAGAGGCAATATGATGGACTACACTTTATTTCTGGGCCTGATTGTTTTCGTGGTGATTTTCTTTTCATATACCCCACTGAAAAAGGGGATGTATATTACCGGTTTCAGCGGTGCCGGCATCCAGGTGATGTTAATTATTGTAATACAGTCATTTTATGGTTATGCTTACCTGGTCACGCCCCTGATGATAACAATTTATATGGCCGGGATTGTCCTGGGTACCCGTGTGTGGAGATCTGTTTGGGGCAAGCCTTCGCTTAACAAATATGCCGGATTGATCTGGATCATGGCTCTGTCAGCTGCTCTTGCTGTAATGTTTCTGAAAGCAGAACAGCTTCACGGAAACGGTATTTCCGGAAAAATTATACTGGGAATACTTAACCTGATCCCCGGGATTATTACCGGCTCAGTATACGGCATGTCTCTTTCACTTCAGAAATCGGACAGCCTGCCGGGTATAGGAAGATTATACAGTGCCGACCTGGCCGGAGCAGCCATGGGTTCATTTATCCCGGTTGTTTTTATTCTCCCCTTGATCGGTGTTACAAATACTTTTATATTGTTCTGCGGAATCAACATGGCCACCGGTATATATATACTTGCCCGTGGCCCTGAAAGTTAAGATCAGATGGATAAGAGAACCTTTTTCAAGACCGGGTTTTGTGCTGCTGCAGGAGCTTTTTTCTGCCCTCTTAACTCAATTGCCGCAGTTGACAGACCATGGAAATGGAGCCGTCCGGCCCTCTACCAGATTGAAACTCCGAGGGGGGTCCGGTGCCAGATATGTCCTAACGAATGCACCCTAAAGGAAGGTGAAGTGAGTGATTGCCACAACCGTAAGGTATTTGATGGAAAGCTCTATACCCTTGCTTACGGAAATCCGTGTGCCATACATATTGATCCCATTGAGAAGAAACCCCTCAATCATTTCCTGCCCGGTTCGGATGCATTTTCCATTGCAACGGCAGGTTGTAATCTTGCCTGCCTGAATTGCCAGAACTGGACCATTTCACAATCTTCACCTGAAGAAACCAAGAATTATGATCTGATGCCGGATAAAGTTGTGGCACAGGCTATTAAGTATAACTGCAAGAGCATTGCCTATACCTATTCTGAACCCATTACAGCCTATGAATATGTCCAGGATACCAGTAAGATTGCCCGGGATGCCGGGATTAAAAATGTACTTGTATCTGCTGGCTACATTCATATGGAACCATTGATCAACCTGTCCAAGACCATTGACGGAGCCAATATCGATCTAAAATCAATGGAAGATTCCATTTACCTGAAACTGAATGCGGGTAAACTTGAACCGGTTCTTAATACCCTGAAAACTCTAATAGATGAAGGTGTATGGCTTGAAATAACCAACCTGGTTGTTCCTTCATGGACCGATGATCTTGATATGATTAAGAGAATGTGTAACTGGCTGGCATCTAATGGATTCATTGACACGCCCCTTCATTTCAGCCGTTTCCATCCCCAGTACAAGCTGCAGAACCTGCCCTCCACGCCGGTTTCAACCCTGGAATCGGCAAGAGAAATCGCTATGTCAGAAGGATTGCATTTCGTATATATAGGGAACGTGCCCGGAAACAATGCAACAGATACGATTTGTCCGGGTTGCGGTGAAATACTTGTGGAGCGCACCGGATATAATATTACAAAAAACCTGTTGAAAGGTGGCCAATGCCCTGAATGTAATACAGCTATAGCCGGATACTGGCACTGAACCCTTCCCATGTTGTAAGCTGGCTCAAATTTTCTTATCTTCACCTGCCAATACAAATACTATTAAGCATGGGAAAAGGAGATAAGAAAACCAGGAGAGGAAAACTTTTCATTGGAAGCTACGGAGTACTGAGACCGAGGAAAAGAAGGAGGTCATTCAGTATGGTCACTGCCACAAAGGATCCTGTAAAACCGGAGAAAAAAGCACCGGCTCCAAGAAAGGAACCTGAAACGAAGAAGGAACCAGAAGTTGAGCAGCCAGCAGAAGCCGTTATTGAGCAACCAGAAGTTGTTCAGGTGCCGGAAGTAAGAACTGAAGCTATCCCTGCAGAAGAAGTCAAAACTGAAACTGTCCCGGAAACAGAAGCGAAGGAACCCGAAGTTCCTGAACCTGAGTCTGAAAAGAAAAAACCGGCAGCAAAGAAGCCTGCAACCAAGAAACCTGCGGCAAAAAAGCCTGCAACCAAAAAGCCTGCAACCAAGAAGGCTGCTGCAAAGCAACCCAAGGCTGAAAAAAAGGAAAAACCTGGTGAAAATGGCATAAAGGAAGGAGATTCTGAAGTGAAGGACCAGGAATGAGAAATGTTTGCCATACTTGATATTGAAACCACCGGGGGAAGCCCAGCATCCGAAAAAATAACTGAAATTGCCATATTCTTCCATGACGGGCAGAAGGTCGTGGATGAATGGTACACGCTTATAAATCCGGAAAAACCTATCCCCTATTTCATTACCGGATTAACAGGTATTACCAATGAAATGGTGGCCGATGCACCCAGATTTTTCGAGGTTGCCAAAGAGATTGTAGAGCGGACAGAAGATCATATTATTGTGGGTCACAATGTTAGTTTTGACTACTCTTTTATAAGAAGTGAATTTAAACGCCTTGGTTTTGATTTCAGCAGGCAAACACTCTGCACAGTGAAGCTAAGCAGAAAAATATTGCCAGGCTTTAAATCCTACAGCCTGGGTAAAATCTGTAAAGAAATAGGAATCGAGATTCATGATCGTCACCGGGCAGCCGGCGATGCACTTGCAACTGTTAAGTTATTTGAGCACCTGCGTAATCGTCAGAATGGAAAAGAAGGGCAGGATCTGATATCCGAACAAGCAGGGCCTTATAAGAACCTAAACGAGAATTTAACCGTTGATGATATCCATAAACTTCCTGAGGAGTGCGGGACCTACTACTTCTTTGACGAAAAGCATCAGTTACTTTATATCGGAAAAAGCAGGGATATCCGGCACAGGGTACTTTCACACCTGGGAAATTCTTCCAGCAAGAGGGCATTGGAGATGAAACAGCGAATCCATTCCATTTCATTTGAAAGGACCGGTAGTGAACTTATAGCCCTGCTGAAGGAATCAAGAGAGATCAAAGAACTCAAACCAATTTATAACAGGGCACAGAAACGATCCAGCTTTTACTGGGGACTCTATACAAACAGGGATGAGTATGGATATATCACCTTCAGATTGCAAAAGATTTCGGAAACAGCCGATGATCCCATCACCTGCTTTAGCAATAAGAAGGAGGCCAGGGAGACGCTCACCCGAATGGTTGAGAAGAACTGGCTTTGCCAGAAACTAAGTGGTTTATACCGGACCGACGGGGCCTGTTTTCACTATACCATCAGACAGTGCAACGGAGCCTGTATTCAGGGGGAATCGGTTTCGGTATATAATAAGCGTGCTGAACAACTGATGAACAGTTTCAAACTTGACCGTGGAAATGTGCTTATTATTGATCGAGGAAGACAACCGGATGAGCGAAGTCTCATAAGGATTGAAAACGGGATCTACCAGGGATATGGTTACATTTCGATCAATGATACATACCTGGGAATAGACCAGATGCTTGACAGTATCCATCCTTCTCTTGACAACCGGGATATCAGGCAAATCCTTAAGAACTGGCTCAAGAGCAACAAAGTTGAGAAGATGATCTACTATTAGGGCATCTCTTCAAGACCTTCCAGGTTTTCAAGACCCGGCATATCAAGTCCGGAAGCAATGCTGGAAATGCTCTCAAGATCAATATCCCCCGTTATGGCAATCAGTGCATCCTCTCCTCCTCCCGATACGATCAGCAGGAATTCCGTTATCTTGCCACTCTCTTCCCTGGCCAGGAACTTGACCTCTTCCTCCTCGTCTTTCACTACCATCATCTCCTTGTATTCCGAGCTAGGAAGCATATCGAGCAACTCCTTGCCGAAGGATACAGAATTATCCCCCTCCTGGGTAAGGATCTTTATAGAATTGATCCCCGAGATGGCCTTTTTAAATTTATTATACTCCGGATCGTCCACATCAAGATGGTTCAGCAGGTTGAACATAAAACTTGAAATATAGACAGTAGTATAACCCTCCTTTCCACTATATTTTTCAAATACCTTATCTACAGCTGATTGCTGACCGAATGCGGAGATGGTTAACAGGAGAATCAACCCTCCGATAATTGTCCTTTTCATCATATTTATTTTTTTTCGTTTCATTATTACTCTGCACTACGCACTCTGCACTACGCACTCTTTACTATCTTATTTCGTTTACATGCTGGAATTGACCCAGCAGGCTTAATTCCTTGCTCCCTTTATTTATCTTGGAGAGTGATTTCAGTGGATCAACAGATTTTGTCACCTGCTGAACATGTTTCAATTCACTTGTACCGCTATTCAGTTTGGATGATACATATGCCAGAGTTCGCTTAGCTTCTTCGTATGCTTCCAAAGGATCATCATATGTATCTGTAATTTGTGTTGAGGCAATCAGTTCCTGAGTGTCATCCCTCACATAGAACAGGTAGACGGCTATCATTATAAGAAGTCCTGCTGCAAGACCCGACAGGGAGAATATGGAAATGCGGTGTGTCTTGACCTCTTTCCTCTCAACCCGGTCAATTGCCGCTATTATCTTTTTATTCAGATCAGCCGGGACGGATATGGTTTCAGTTTCCGGTCCAAATGAGAGGAACAGGTCTTTGTCCGGAATCAATTCTTCTGGGACTTTTGTTGAGGAAAAATAGTCCATCAGCAATTTTTCCTCATCCAGGGAGGTCTCCCCCTGGTAAAACCGGTCCAGCATCTTACGTACTTCTTCTATGCTTTCCATGATGAGTATTGTTTTTCCAACATTTCACGCATCTGTTTTCTTGCCCTTGATATACTAACTCTGATGGCGTTGACATTCATGTTAACCATCTCTGCTATCTCCTCATATGCCTTGCCTTCAAGATGCCTCAGGTGTACCAGCGACCGCTGTGGTTCTGGCAGTGCTGCCACAAGGGCATGAATGATCTCAGCCTCCTCCTTCTTTTCCAGGTTCTCTGCAGGTGTTTCTGAATGAACCTCCCCTTTCACTTCCTCCATCCGGACTTCCGGGAACTGGCCGAG
>CAZIAU010000153.1:0-6977 GCA_964536755.1 uncultured Bacteroides sp.
TATAAAAATAACAGGGGTGAAATTTTACCATTCGGACCAGAATCAAACCTTAGGCCTGTTAAACTGGGTGATGAAAATGGAATGGAAATGGCACTTTATCTTTCAGACAGAATAGATCTGTGGAACAGAATAAGTATATCGGCAGGAATACGCTATAGCTTTTTTGCGGAATTGGGCCCAAAAGAAAAGTATGAATACTACAATGACTATAAGGATATAAATAATATCAAGTCAGTTAAAAACTATAACAAGGGTGAGATTATCCATCATTACTCAAAACCGGAGATCAGAACCACGGTGAAGTATTCGATTGCGCCTAATTTTTCTATAAAAGCTTCTTACAACAGGTTACAACAATATATTTTTATGTTGAGCAATACAATTGCCATATCACCCACCGATCAATGGAAGTTAGTGAGTTCTCATATTACACCACCACTGGTAGATCAGCTTGCCATTGGTTGGTATCAAGACTTATTAAAAAACAGACTTGAAACCAGTATTGAATTCTACCAGAAATGGATAAATAATATTGTGGAATATAAAGACGGTGCCGATTTTCTTTCACCAGATCCTATTGAAACCCAACTATTGCAGGGTGTTCAAAATGCCAGGGGAATAGAGCTTATGATGAAAAAGAAGAACGGTAAATTCACCGGATGGATATCCTATGCATATTCAAAGTCATCTGTCCAGGTTGACAGTGACAATGCGCTGTTGCGAGTCAATAGCGGAAAAGCTTACCCATCAAATTACGATCGGCCACATAGTTTGAACCTTGTATTAAATCATCATTTCAAAAGGCGTTACAGCATTTCCGCTAATTATGTGTATACAACGGGCAGGCCCATTACATTACCTGTTGCAGCATATTATTCTGAAGGTGAACCCCTGTTACATTTCTCTGAAAGGAACCAGTACCGCCTGCCCGATTATATACGATTGGATCTTTCATTAAACATCGAAGGTAATCTTAAACGTGATAAACTGGCGCACAGCTTCTGGATGTTGAATGTATACAATGTACTGGGACGGGAAAATGCCTACTCGGTATATTACGAGTCAGCAGGCGGACATTTAAAAGGATATAAATTATCAATCTTTGCCAGGCCCATTTTTACTGTTTCCTGGAACTATAAATTCGGTAATTACCTTACTGATTAAGCTTATGAAGTATAGCTCACTAGCATTGACTGTAATATCATTGAGTATCCTCACTACGCAGTGTATTGAAGAATACAATCCGGATTTATCTTCCAAAAACAATCTGTTGGTCATAAATGGAAGTATTGTAATGGGAATCGGACAACAGAGTATAGTTATTTCAAGATCAACTTCGGTTAATCAACCGGAATTTATTCCGGTAAAAAGCTGCAAGGTTTCTGTAAGAGATGACAAAGAAAATGTTTTCAATTTTGAAGAAGCAGAAGCAGGCAGATATGTTGCTACAATTGATCCGGTGTATTTAGCAACAGGAGCGAAATTCAAACTAAGCGTAGAAACTCCGGATGAACAGATATATGAATCAATTTATGAGGAAATTTATGATAGTCCTTCAATTGACAGCGTCTATTTTGTTCAGGAATTAAATTCTTCCGATCAACAACATATGAATGAGATTGGTCAGAGGCTGAACGTTGATGTATATGCCAGGGAGGGATATATAGGTTATTATCGCTGGAAAATGCATGAAACCTTTGAAACACGGTCAAGCAATACACAAATCGAGAAAATGCTGGTAGGTGTGAAAGATACATTTATAACCATATATAAATGGGATACCCTGAACTCAGAGTGGATTCGGGATAAAGCGATACCTATTCCTGAGTTTGAGTATTTTAATACACCTGATACCTTTCATATATGCTATCATGATTCAGAAGTGGAAGAAGTTTTTTATTCCAATACTTCAAATATTCTCACGAATTCAAAGAAACGAGTACCCTTACAATTCATTCCAAATGGTCCAAAACTGTCATTCCGCTATAGTTGCTTGCTTAGTCGGTATACCCTTAGCGAGGAAGCCTACAATTATTGGCTGAACAAAGAAGCAGAGCTAAAAGAATCCGGGGATTTATTTTATACACAACCAGGCCAAAACCTGTCTAATATCAGGAACATAAAAGATGAAAAGGAGGTTGTGCTGGGTTATTTCTGGGTAGCTGAAATGAAACAAAAGAGAGTATTTTTTGATGGACCCTATGTAGGCAGGACTGGATTTTGTCACACGATTCCCTTTGATATTGAGGATTTTTACGTACCAACGGGTAGATTTGGCCAATTTATCAGGAATGACAGTACCTATTTTCCTGTATATATCACCAACGACAGAACAAGTCCACCGACCTGTTTTGATTGCAGATACTCGGGCGGCACGTTGGAACGACCAGATTTTTGGTGATTCAAAAATTTTTGGCTATGCTTCAAAAAACAGCACTACTTCTTTTTTTCTCAGTCAACCATATTTGTTTTTCTCAGGCGTTGTCTGTACAGTCATTCCACACCATTGAGATGCCGGAAGAATCGGGAGAAGAAATTTTCCTTGAAACGGACAGGTTATTTTATTGTACTGATGAGAAAATATACTTTA
Organism: uncultured Bacteroides sp.; assembly: GCA_964536755.1. Lineage (GTDB taxonomy): Bacteria > Bacteroidota > Bacteroidia > Bacteroidales. Next base: position 2,591 of record CAZIAU010000153.1, read on the forward strand.
CAGCTGATTACAGTTTCAACTATCCGATTGCTGACGTTCAGTGGAGCAAGGTCATATATATGGAATTAATCAGATGGAACGGGGAAAAGATTGCACAGGCAAAATATAAGCTTAATGAAAACAGTGCTTCGGGATACCTGACAATTCCCCCCACAGTGCTCTCGGGCAATTATTATTTAAGAGCCTATACGAAATGGATGAGAAATTACCCGATTGAAGAGTATGCTCTCAAGATGATAAAAGTTATAAATCCATATGAAAGTAAAATTGATCAGGGGCCCGTTCGTGAATCTGATAATGGATCTGTACAATTCATACCATTAAAGGGAAACTCATCTAATTGTATTGAATGTTTTACTGATAAATCCACCTATAGACAACGGGAAAAAGTTGAACTTGCTATAAGGTTAAATAAGCATGATCATGATCTTCCAAACTTTTGTATCTCTGTTGCCAAAGCAGCCAATATAGATACGAATAGGTATTGCATTCAGATTCGTGATAAAATATCACCTGACGAAAACTCGTTAATCTATCTGCCAGAATTCCGGGGGATTTCCATTTCCGGAAAGATCTTAGATGCCGGCAGCAAAATGTCCATTGCAAATACTACCATACATTTATCGACTCCGCAGAATTGGAAGCACTTTACTTCTTTCCATACCGGGGATAATGGCTTGTTCTATTTTACTTTACCCGATTTTTACGGCCAGTTGGATTTTTATATAGATGCTGTTTTAGAAAATAGAGAAAGTGCTGATATACTTATCGACAACGATTATTGTAATCGCAGCATTCAACTTACGTATCTCCCTTTTTCACTGGATACGATTGAAAAGAAAATTGCCCTGGAAATGGCTGTCAATATGCAACTTTCCAGGATATTTAGTGAAGAAAGCACCATGCATACAATTGAATCAGGGCAAGATCCTTTTTATGTCAGGCCGGATCATATCTATAATACTGAGACATATGTACAGTTACCAAATCTTGAAGAATTCTTTTTTGAATTAGTGAAGGAAGTTAGAACGGTAAAAATTCAGGGACAAACAGATTTAAGAATGGTGGCTTATAGCCAGTATCGTAATTTGAAGCCATTAATACTCTTAGACAATATAGCTGTTTCAGATCTTGAAGAATTTCTTAAGATTCCCTTAGATAGAATAGAAAAGATAGAAATTATTGATAAACCATACATTGTAAGCGGATTAAAGTATAGTGGAGTAATTTGTGTTTCCACAAAGAGAAAAGATTTTGCCGGAATTGAACTCAATAAGAATAGCCTGTTTTTTAGTTACGATTTATTATCTGATGGCAGTTTTAATATACCGGACTACAGCTCACCAAATACAAAAAGGGAAACCTACAGGCATAATTTGTTATTGTGGGATCCTGATATTGAATTGACTCAGGATCATCCCCAAACATTATCTTTCTATACATCAGATAGTAAGGGCGAGTATATTGTATACATTCGGAGTATAAACGCCAATGATAAACCTCAATTATATGGTACATGTAAAATAGTGGTTGAATAAGTACAGTATGTACTTTATTTCCTGTTCTAGGACGTAGTAATTTTAGACAATTTTGTATAAATTAGGCGCCGTAAAACCCAGACGCTGCTATCCGAGATTTCAGATGATATGCGTTATTCAACATTAATCCTACCATGCTCTGTATGAGAGCAACAACCAAAAATTGAGGTTAAAAAATGGCAATAATTACCTGGACTCACACCGATGAAGCACCTGCCCTGGCGACAAAGGCATTTCTTCCTGTACTGAAGGCTTTCACCAAAGGCACTGATATTGAGATTGATCTGGCTGACATATCGTTGGCTGGAAGGATCATTGCGAACTTTCCCGAAAAGCTCACTGAAGAGCAGAAAGTTCCAGATTATCTGACCATATTGGGTAAGATGACGCAGGAACCTGATGCGAATATTATTAAGCTGCCCAACATCAGCGCCTCGATTCCGCAGATTCAAGCCGCAATCAAGGAACTTAGGGAAAAAGGTTATGATATTCCTGAATATCCCGAAGAGCCAAAAACGGATGAAGAGAAAGCATTGCAGAAAAGATTCTCCGTCGTTCTTGGCTCCGCGGTTAACCCTGTCATTCGTGAAGGTAATGCTGACCGGCGGGCAGCTGTATCGGTCAAGAAGTTCGCGCAGAAGCACCCCCATAAAATGATGAGACCCTGGCCGGAATCAGGTTCCAAATCCCGCGTTGCACACATGAACAGCAGTGATTTTTATGAGCATGAAACGGCCATGACGATGGACAAAGCGTGCGATGTAAGAATAGAATTCGTTGATCAGGACGGCAGGGTCACAGTCCTGAAAGAGAAACTTTCACTGCTTGAGGGCGAAGTAATTGACACGACACACATGGATGTTGCCGCCCTGCGTGAATTCTATGCCAGACAGATCGAAGAAGCCAAAAAGGATGATGTCCTGCTTTCGCTGCACCTGAAGGCCACGATGATGAAAGTCTCCGATCCGATCATGTTCGGCCATTGCGTGTCAGTCTATTACAAGGATGCCTTCGATAAGCATGAAAAAACATTGAAGGAAATCGGGGCGAATGTCAATAACGGTCTGGCCGATGTTTTGGAAAAGCTAAACAGGCTTCCGGCGGATAAGAAGGCCGAGATCGAAGCGGATATCCAGGCGGTCTATAAGATTCAACCGGCTCTGGCAATGGTCGACTCAAGGCATGGCATCACCAATCTTCACGTACCCAATAACATCATTGTGGATGCTTCCATGCCCAATGTAATCCGGGACGGAGGCAAGATGTGGAACAATGACGATGAGCTTCAGGACTGTATTGCGATGGTGCCAGACCGATGCTATGCCACCATTTATGAGGAGATTCTGGAAGACGCTAAAGAAAAAGGTCAGTTTGATCCGGCCACGATGGGTAATGTGTCGAACGTCGGATTGATGGCTAAAAAAGCCGAAGAATATGGTTCCCACGACAAGACATTCGAAGCCGGGGCTCCGGGAATAATACGTGTAGTTGATGAAGGCGGAACCACTTTACTTGAGCAAACCGTAAAAACCGGCGATATTTTCCGCATGTGCCAGGCTAAGGATGAGGCCATTCATGACTGGGTAAAGCTGGCAGTGAAACGGTCGAGAGCCACCGGCGATCCGGTGGTCTTCTGGTTGGATGAGAATCGTGCCCATGACGTGGAGATTATTAAAAAGGTTAAAACTTACCTGCCGGAATACGATACAGGTGGTTTGGATATTTACACCATGTCACCGGTAGAGGCAATGAAATTTACCCTGAAGAGAGTCCGCCGCGGCGAGGACACAATCTCTGCTACCGGAAACGCACTCAGAGACTACCTGACCGACCTTTTCCCCATCCTTGAACTGGGCACTAGTGCGCGGATGCTGTCGATCGTTCCCCTGTTGAAAGGAGGAGGGCTGTTCGAGACGGGTGCTGGCGGATCAGCGCCAAAACACGTACAGCAACTAGTTAAGGAAGGGCACCTCAGGTGGGATTCGTTAGGTGAATACTGCGCCCTCGTGCCATCCTTTGAAATGATTGCTGATCAAACCGGAAATGAAAAGGCTGCGATCCTTGCCAGGACCCTGGACCAGGCTATTGCCCGATACCTCGAAAACGGCAAACTGCCAAGTCGCAAGGTGAATGAAATTGATAACCGGGGCAGCACTTTTTATCTGACTTTGTACTGGGCCCATGAGTTGGCGAGCCAGGATGATAACGCTGAAATGAAGGTACGGTTTGCTAAGTTGGCAGAGAAACTCACTCAAAATGAGGCAAGAATCAGTGAGGATCTTCTGGCGGCTCAGGGCCGGCCGGTTGACCTGGGCGGTTACTATGAGCCTTCCCTGGAAAAAGCATCACAGGTAATGCGGCCAAGTGTTGTTCTGAATGAGATTATTGACACGTTTTAGGCAATTATTGTTTGATCATAGAGAGCAAGTAATTGATTAGTAAAATGTTGATATCTGACAATGAGTCCAGCTACCCTGCATATTAAAAACATGGTTTGCAACCGCTGTATTCAGGCTGTTAAGGACGAGCTTGAAAATCTCGGATTTACCATACAGTCTATCGAATTGGGTGAGGTAGTGTTAAATGAAGAGATCGATAATGATGATACAGACCGAATTAGTAAGGTATTAGCAGATAATGGATTTGAACTGATTAATGATCATAGAAGCTGGATCATTAACAGGATCAAAACCCTGATTATCGAATATATACATTACGATAAAGAAAAACCGGACTATGTGAACTTTTCAGATTTCCTTTCATCAGAATTGAATCATGATTACTCCTACCTGAGCCATCTGTTCTCCATGGTCGAGGGCAAGACCATTGAGAAATACATGATCCTTCAA
>CAZIAU010000154.1:0-4400 GCA_964536755.1 uncultured Bacteroides sp.
CGTGAAGGATGGGTTGATGCAGATGTAGCCCCCACCTACAGGAATGGCCGGCCTGTGATCCCCGTAATGGCAGGGAACAAGAGAAAATTAGGAGGACTGATACATGATGAATCGGCAACCGGCAGAACAGTTTTTATCGAACCGGCAGAAGTGGTTGAGCTCTCCAACGAGATCAGGGAACTGGAATACGCCGAACGCAGGGAGATAATTCAGATCCTGATAAAGTTCACCGATGACATCAGGCCCTATATCCCGGATCTTCTTCTATCCCAGGAATTCCTTTCAACAATAGATTTTATCAGGGCCAAAGCACTGTTTGCCATAAGGATTGAAGCGATTCGCCCACAAGTCAGGAATGAACAATACTTCGATTGGCGGGAAGCTAAACATCCCCTGCTCACACTGGCACACAGGGCTGAGAATAAGGAGGTCGTTCCTCTCTCTTTTCACCTTGAAGGCAGGAACAGGATACTTCTGATCTCAGGGCCCAATGCCGGCGGGAAATCGGTTTGCCTGAAGACCGTGGGCCTTTTGCAATATATGTTACAGTGTGGTCTGCTGGTCCCCTGCAGGGAAGAATCAGTATTCGGAGTTTTTGCAGGGATCTTTATTGATATAGGTGATGAACAATCTATAGAGACAGACCTGAGTACATACAGTTCCCACCTGTTGAACATGAAATATTTTATGAAGCATGCGGCTGCTGACACTCTGATCCTCATTGATGAATTCGGAACAGGTACCGAGCCTATGCTTGGAGGAGCAATTGCTGAATCGATCCTGGAGGAACTGAATCATTCCGGAACAGCGGGTGTTATTACCACACACTACACCAACCTGAAACATTTTGCAACTTCTTCAGAGGGAATTGTGAACGGGGCAATGCTGTTCGATAACCAGAAAATGCAGCCACTCTACCAGCTGCAGGTGGGTAAGCCAGGGAGTTCATTCGCCTTTGAAATCGCGAGGAAGATAGGGCTTCCCGAAGAGGTGCTGGATAAGGCATCCGAAAAGGTGGGGAAGGACCACATCGATTTTGATAAACATTTGCGTGAGATCCTGAGGGACAAGAAATACTGGGAGGGGAAAAGGCAAAAGATCCGGCAATCTGAAAAGAAGCTGGAGGGGTTAATGGAGCGGTATGAAAGCGAACTCAGGGAGAGTGAGAAACAGAGAAAAGCAATAGTAAAGGAGGCGAAGGAGAAGGCGAATGCCATGCTATCGGGAGCCAATAAAAGAATCGAGAAAACCATAAGGGAAATCCGGGAAGCGGAAGCGGAAAAGGAAAAAACCAGGGAGGTGAGGAAGGAACTTGAATCATTCAGGGAGAATATTGAGATTGAGAAGGGCAAAGAGGAGAAGAGAGTTGAAAAGCAACTTGAAGAGATCCGGATAAGAGGTTCTGAACTGGAGGCACGCAGGCCAGACCTCAAACAGAGATCCAGGAAAACCCTGTCGCAGAAAAAGGGAAAAGAGGACCCTGAGATCAGGGTGGGGGATATGGTAAGAATTACCGGACAGGATGCAACCGGGGAGGTGCTGGAGGTGAAAGGAAAAAACTGCACGGTGGCATTTGGAATGTTGAAGACCACTACCAGTCTGGACCAGCTGGTAAAACTGGGTGCGGAAGAGGCCGGCAAATTTAGGATCAGGGAGACATCGAAGGTTGATATGGGTAGCTGGGATGTGGGGATGCGCAGGATGCAGTTCCGTCCCGATATAGATCTGCGAGGGAAACGGGCGGACGAGGCGATGGAATTGGTGGTGGACTTCATCGATGAGGCCATAATGGTCAGTGCACGTGAGTTGAGGATACTTCACGGAAAAGGCAATGGCATTCTCCGGCAGCTGATAAGAGAGTATCTTCATTCGGTCGATCTGGTCGAATGGTACGGCGATGAACATGTGGACAGGGGCGGGGCGGGGATTACGGTGGTTAGGTTAGAAAGTTAATGGTTAGTAGTTAGATAGTTAGGGTAGTCAGGGGAGTTAGGAAAATTAGGATTGTACTATGCACTATGAACTGTGCACTGTTATGCACTTAAATTATGTCGGATAATATCAGAAGAAAAATATTGCCACTGGCGAGCCGCATGAGGTTGAAAAACCTGGTGCGGCTTACAGGTCAGCCGGTTATTTTCCCTTTCTACCATGTGGTTTCGGATGAGTACCTTCCTCATATCAGGCATCTTTACAGATACAGGAATGTGGATCAGTTTGAAAAGGATATGGATGAGTTGCTGGCAATCTTTGAACCGCTTAGTCTGACCGAATACCTTGAGGAACCTGAAAGAAAGAGAGGAAGAAGATGCATGGTACTCAGTTTTGATGACGGGCTCTGGGAGTGTCACCAGATGATAGCACCGGTCCTCAGAAAGAAAGGAATACCTGCGGTATTTTTCCTGAATAACCAGTTTATTGATAACCAGGGGTTGTTTTACAGGTATAAGGCCAGTATTATTATCGACAGGATCCTGTCCGATTGCAAGTCCAGGGAGAAGGCTGCGGAGTTCCTGGTGGTTCCGGATAACCAGGTAGCAGATGCCATCCGGATAGTGAATTACCGACAGCAAGCTCTACTGGATGCCATTGCCACTGTTGTAGAAGTGGATTTCCAGGATTATATTAAAGAATGTCCGGTTTACATGAGCTCCCAGCAGGTAATGGAATTGCTTGATATGGGTTTCGAAATAGGCGGACATAGTTCGGATCATATGGATTTCACAAGCCTTGATCCGGGTGAGATGATAAATCAGGTTCGTGACAGCGTCCTGGATATTCAGCGAAGGTTTGTGAATGCTCCCGGCTATTTTTCATTCCCGTTCACCAGTCATGGTGTCCCCGGAAATGTTATTGACCAGCTTCTCAATGATCAATTAATCAGGGTACTATTTGGAACGGCAGGATTGAAGAAAACGTGGGATCAAAGATTCATCCAACGGATCCCCATGGAGGGATTGGAGGTTTCTGCAATACAGGTTCTGAAATCAGAATATCTCTATTATATTATGAAAGCTTTCATAGGAAAAAACGCGTATAAAAGATGATCCGCTTTCTGTATAGAAATGAGATTGACGATGAGCGTTGGGACAGGTTGATCACTTCATCCGGGTTTGAAACAGTATATGCCCACGCCTGGTACCTGGACGCATGTGCCGAGCACTGGGGAGCACTTGTTATGCCCGGTTATGAATATGTGATGCCTGTGGCATTCCGTAAAAAGTTTGGTGTCAGCTATGTCACTCAGCCCAGGTTCTGTCAGCAACTTGGAGTTTACTCAGAAAAACATGTGGATATCGGGGTCATAAGTAAGTTCATGCATGCACTGAAAAAGAGATTCGGTAACGGGAGTTATTCGTTTAATGAGGGAAATCTGGTCGGGGAGGAGCATGGATTCACAGTTACTGACAATCTCAACTATACACTGCAGATGTTACCAGCTTACGAGGAACTTAACCGTTCATATACAAGTAATTGCAGGAGAAATGTGCGAAAAGCGGTTCAGGCGGGACTTGAATTCTCCGGTGATATCAGCATCGAGGAGTTGGTTCATTTGAAAAGAAGGCATGACCATAAAGAACAATCCGACGGGCACTACCGTTTCCTGGTCAGTATGTTCTCCGAATTGAATGAAAAGGGAAAAGTGAAACCTTTCGGTGTAAAACTGGGGGGAAATCTCTGTGCCGGAGCAATATTTGCTTACTGCGACAAAAGGGTGCATTATCTGCTCTCCGTATCCACTGCGGAAGGGAAGGATAAAAGCGGAATGTTTATGGTAATCGATAAGGTTGTTCAATCACATTCGGGGAAGAAATTGTTGCTGGACTTCGAGGGATCCATTACGTTATCTATAGCCAGGTTTTTCAGCGGTTTTGGAGCTCAGCCATACCATTATCAGACCATAAGTTACAACAATACAGCCGGTAAATTCATCAGGAAAATGAGAAATGGCAAATAGAGATACCCTGAGGGTGAACACATTGATTATCGGTGCCGGCCGGTCCGGTACCACAAGCCTTGCTGAGTACCTGGAAGCTCATCCCGATGTCTGCTATTCAATGGTCAAGGAAGTCCATTATTTCTCCATTGAAGATCATTACAGAAAGGGTGAGAAATATTACCATTCGTTTTTCCGGAAATGTGAAAAAGCGCCTGTCATCGCATCGGCCGATACCTATTTATTAATGGACTATGATGCCATATCAAGGATCCATGCGTACAATCCGGAAATGAAGTTTGTCGTAATGTTGAGGAATCCGGTCACAAGGGCCTATTCCTCCTACAACTACTCGGTGAATTACGGGCATCATGATGCTTATTCATCATTTTTTGATTCCATTGAGGTTGAGAAGAATATTGCTGAGGAGAAGAATATTGTTACCCGTAACAATGTGGGACAC
>CAZIAU010000154.1:4410-6955 GCA_964536755.1 uncultured Bacteroides sp.
CTGCTCAGGACAACGGATCTGAAGGAATCGCCACAGGAATTATCTGAACGGTTGTTCTCCTTCTTAAACATTTCGGACTATCAGGTTGAATTCGGAAGGGCAAATGTGGCTGCTGTCCCGAGTAGTAAGAAACTGGAAAAGTTCCTGCTCGACAGGGATCTTTTTTTAAGGAAGATCATTCGTAATGTGACTCCCCGCTTTATTAAGAATCTTATTATAAGATCAGGTATCGTTGATAAACTGCATGATGCCAACAGAAAAGAACAGAGCATAACGCCATTGTCGAATGATGAGATTGAACGGGGGATGCAATACTTTACAGATGATCTTGAGGTTCTCAAAAGTGTATTTGACATAGTATTATGAGAGTGCATTGGTTTCACCGCACTCATAAATCCGGCTCACGCCGGCTATTCGTTCTGGATAAGCCTGTCAATATCAGCTTCGCTCAGATTGGCCCCGGTCAGCTTCCCTTCCTCGCATTTAAGTGTCCTTGAGGGAAATCTTTTTATCAGGTTATAGTTGTGAGTTGCCATGACAACCGCCCTTCCGCTCTCGGATATGTCCAGCAGGATCTTCATAATTTCCTCCGATGTAGCAGGGTCCAGATTCCCGGTTGGTTCATCAGCCAGAATAATATCCGGGCCGTTCAGGAGAGCCCTGGCAATAACCACCCTTTGCTGCTCTCCCCCTGAAAGCTGGTGAGGCATCTTATATCCCTTGTAACCCAGATCCACTTTTTCAAGCACTTCAGCGATCCTGTCCCTGATCTCCTCCTTCTTTTTCCATCCGGTCGCTTTAAGGGCAAATTCCAGGTTGCTCTCCACAGTACGGTCATTAAGCAATTTAAAGTCCTGGAATACAATCCCTAGATTTCTCCTGAGAAGAGGGATCTCTTTCCGCTTGATCTTTTCCAGTTGAAAGCCTGTTACGATCCCGGTCCCTTCCCGGAGGGGAATCTCAGCGTTGATTGTCTTGATCAGGCTGGTTTTCCCGCTGCCAACCCTGCCGATCACATAAACGAATTCACTTTTCCCGACTGCAAGGTTCACATCCGTCAGAATGATATGATCATTTACACCAATGGTGGCATTCTCAAGGGTTATCACGTTGTCCAGCGCCATATTGAAATTTATTTTGGACTAAATTAAGAATTATAATCATACTAAAAATTAACAGAAGTCTGTTAATTAAAAAGAAGTTGCTCCCTCAGCGCAGCGAGGAATATTCGTACTTTTATCAGGTTAATCCAAACGCATATGGCCCATTTTAGAAAGACAATCACACTTTTCATATTCATTTTTATTTCCCTTGCTTTATCAGGTCAGAAAAGTGTGGTTTACGAATATGGAGACAACGATTACATGAAAGGACTACAGCTTTATGAAAAAGAGAAGTACGGTGCTGCGAGGCATGTCTTTGAGAAGGTTATAAAAGCTACCTCCGGGTCACGTTCTGAAATCAGGTCAGAAGCCTCTTTTTACCTTGCCATGTCGGCTGTTGAATTACGAAACGACGATTCCGAATTTCTGGTTCACTCATTCCTGTCAGAATTTCCGGAAAGTCCGCATGTTGATGAGGCTGCCTTTCGCCTGGCTGATTTCTTCTATGACAAGAACAACTGGGCCAGGTGTATAAGCTGGTATAACAGGGTGGATCGGTTTAAACTGAACCGGGATCAGCTCTCGGAGTATTATTTCAAGAAAGGATACAGTTATTACAGAAGAAATGACTTCGAAAGTGCCCGGGTGAATTTTTATGAGATCCAGGATGTGGAGTCACCCTACAATTCACCTGCAGTATACTATTACTCGCATATCCACTATACAGAAGGGAATTATGAAACTGCACTGATGGGTTTCAGAAAGATATATAACGATCCCCTGTTTTCAGGCATTGCACCATACTATATTTCCCAGATCCTGTATATGCAGAAAAAATACAGTGAAGTCATTGAATTTGCACCCCCTCTTATGGATTCCGTATCTGACCGGAGGCTTGGTGAAATGTCAAAGATCATCGGAGAGTCTTATTTTATGCTTGAAAGATATAAAGAGGCTGTACCTTTTCTTGAAACATACAGGTCAAATACGTCGGCCTATACCATACATGACCGTTATCAGCTTGCTTTCGCTTACTATAAGAACGAGGAGTTTGAGAATGCTGCAAAATTGTTCGAACAGATCAGCTACCGGAAGACTGAGATTGCCCAGAGCGCACTTTATCACCTTGCAGATTGCTACCTTCATCTTGAAGATAAGAACAGAGCCCGAATAGCCTTTTCACAGGCAGCCAGGATGGATTTTGATCCCCGGATACAACAGGATGCCATGTTCAATTATGCAAAGGTAACCTATGAACTCTCTTACAATCCGTTTAATGAGGCCATCAGGGCTTTCGAGGATTACCTCAGGTTATACCCTGCCGCTGATAATTCGGATGATGCCTATAACTACCTGGTAATGGCCTACCTGGGAACCCGTAATTACAGCATGGCCATGGCATCCCTGGAGAAGATCAGGAATAAAGATGCAAGGATTGAAAA
>CAZIAU010000155.1:0-6909 GCA_964536755.1 uncultured Bacteroides sp.
CAAATTTTAAAGGATATGACATATTTTCCTTTAAAAGACCGCTACCTCGGGATGCAATACAGAAGGTGCGGAAACAGCGGACTGCTTCTGCCGGCTATTTCACTCGGACTCTGGCAGAATTTCGGCGGAATGGAAGATTTTCAGAAAATGAAAGATATTATACTCAGGGCTTTCGACCTGGGGATAACCCACTTTGATCTGGCTAATAACTATGGGCCACCTCCGGGAAGCGCCGAATTGAATTTTAAAAACATATTGAACTCGGAACTGGGAGCATACAGGGATGAACTGATTATCTCCACCAAGGCAGGCTACCTGATGTGGGACGGACCCTACGGAGAATGGGGAAGCAGGAAGTACCTTCTGGCAAGCCTGGATCAAAGCCTGAAAAGAATGGGGCTGGATTATGTGGATATATTTTATTCACACAGACCCGATCCGGAAACGCCTTTTGAAGAGACTATGATGGCCCTGCACAGTGCGGTCCAGTCAGGGAAGGCCCTTTATGCCGGTATATCCAATTATAATGCGGAACAAACCCTTAAGGCAATAGAGATACTTGAGAAACTGGGTACGCCCTGTTTAATCCATCAGCCAAAATATAATATGCTGAATCGTTGGGTGGAGGATGGACTGCTGGAGGTCCTTGAGAATAAGGGCGTGGGATGTATCCCTTTCAGTCCGCTCGCTCAGGGAATATTAACCGACAGGTATCTGAACGGCATACCGGAGGATTCACGAATGGCCGGTGAGAGCATATCTCTTACAAAAGAGCATCTCCATGCTGATACTTTGGTTAAAGTGAAAGGACTTAACCAGCATGCCGAACAAAGGGGACAGACACTGGCCCAGATGGCTCTGGCATGGATCCTGAGCCACAGACAGGTAACCTCAGTTGTGATAGGAGCCAGCTCGGTGTCTCAACTTGAAAACAATGTGGGTGCCCTGGAGAATACAGGCTTCACCGGGGATGAGCTCTCATACATCGATAACATCCTGATGTGAACACAAACTCCTGATGGCAGGATTCCTAAAAACATCCGGACCGGCAAACCCTGAAAAATGATCAGTCAAGTTCAAGATTCAGTTTGCTTAATTCAGCATCTATAAATCCGATCTCTTCCGGAGAAAGAGTAATATTCATAGATCCTGCATTTTGCTCGACCTGCTCGGCGTTCCTGGCTCCCACCAGGGCAACAGTTATCCCTGGCTGCATCAGAGTCCACTGAATAACCAACTGCGCAAGAGTGGCACCTTTTCCCTCGGCAACAGGCTTCAGGACCTCCAGGAACTTGTTGGTCTTAATCAGGTTATTAATTTTGAAATGGGGCGTTTCCGGCCTGGAATCTCCCGGTGAGAACGGATAGTCCGGTGTTATCTTTCCGGTGAGTAACCCCCTCTGTAGTGGGCTGTAGGCCAGAATTCCGCAATTATTCTCCAGGCACCAGGGAACAATATCCTCTTCTATCTCCCGGCGGACCATACTGTAAGCAAGCTGGTTTGAACTTATCTGTACCGCGCTGCTGGCTCTTTTCATCTGATCCAGCGAGTAGTTGCTCACCCCGGCGGCCCTGATCTTCCCCTGTTTAAGAAGAATATCAAAAGCCTCCATCGCTTCCTCCATGGGAGTCGTGTTGTCGGGCCAGTGAGTCTGGAAGAGATCAATATAATCAGTCCCGATCCTTTTCAGACTCTCTTCACACTCCTTTATCAGGCTGTCACGGCCCGAATATTTGTAGAGATCCCGCACCTTTCCATCATTATCCCTTGTGGTAAAATGGAACTCCCCTTTGGTTCCCTCCCACTTCAGGCCGCATTTGGTCAGAATCTCATATTTATCCCTTCGCCCCTTTATGGCCTCTCCCAGGATTGTTTCCGATTGTCCGAACCCGTAAACAGGTGCCGTATCTATGGTCGATATTCCCTGGTCAAGACACGCATGAATGGCTCCGATGGATTCTTTGCGATCAGACCCGCCCCACATCCATCCTCCGATGGCCCAAGCTCCCAGTGCCACCGGAGATAATTCCAGTTCCGAATTCCCTAATTTTCTTTTTTTCATTTCTTTTTCTCTGATTTTATCTTCCTGGCATATTCAACCGGAAGGTAGTTATCATAACTCAGGCAGACTTCACGGGAAAACTCCATCGCACCCTTAACGAGTTCCTCCCATTCCTGTTTACCCAGTTTTCTTATCTGATCGCCGGAATAGCCATTTATGAACAACCCGTATAGGATCCCTGCATTAAAGGTATCTCCCGCTCCTATGGTACTTACCGGTGCGATCCGTTCAACCCCCATATGTGCCTTCACATTTTCACTCCTAATATAAACCCCGTTTGCACTGGCAGTATAGACGAGTATGGGACAGTGGTGCCGGACCATTTCCCAGGCTTTATCCGGATCAGCAACATTGAAAATATTGACCAGGTCCTCGTCTGATGCTCTTACTATGCTGGCATATTCCATATTCTCCCTGATGACAGATAATAGTTCATCACGGTCACGCAAGTGCGTGCTGCGGAAGTTGGGATCGTAAACAATAGTAACACCTGCTTCCCGGGCTTTATCAAGCAATTGCCTTACCCGGGGTCGGATCCCCGGATTAAGTGCATAAAACGAACCAAACAGAAGAAGATCATCTTTTCTGAATTCGGGAAACTCCACACTCAGCCTCTGGTGTGGGTAATCTTTGTAAAACTGGTATTCAGCATCACTTTTTTTATTCAGAAATGCAAGCGCAATGGCCGACTGACCCTCTTTATACCTGGACAGGTATTGCGTACTGACCCCGTTCTCTGAAAGAAATGCGTTAATAATATCGCCTACCCGGTCATTTCCCATTTCACTGATCAGTGTAACGGGTGTTCCCAGCCGGCCAAGAGTTACGGCAGCATTGAATGATGAACCTCCCGGTTTTGCAGCCCGGGGTTGGTTGTCCCTGAAAATGATATCAAGGATAGTTTCGCCTACGGCATATATTTTTCGCATCCGGTATCTCTATTTAATAAGTCGGGAGATGGTTTTAAACTCCGTTGTGCCTGCTTTCCTGGTCAGTTCAAAAAGAATTGATTCCGTCGTGGTTATAACGGCTCCTTCTGTTTTCATTCTTTCCAGGGCAACAATTTTATCGTTTCTTTTACGCGAATCGGTGCAATCCGAAACTACTACCGGTAAATACCCCGTAGCGAGAAGGTCAATGACAGTCTGTAACACACATACATGGGCCTCAATCCCACAGATGATAACCGTTCTGAAACCAGAGCGTCCCAGGTGTTCAGAAAACAGAGGCTCATCGCAACAGGAGAAGGCGATCTTCTCAATGGGATCGATGCCTTTAAGGGCCCTCTTTACGGGATCTATAGTTTTTCCAAGTCCTTTCGGATATTGCTCGGTAACAAGAACAGGGATATCCAGGATCTGAATTCCTTCCATAAGCAACAGTGAGTTTTTTAAGAGCTCCTCCTTCTGCTGCATGTGCGGGAATAATCTCTCCTGTATATCTATTACAAGACCACAACAACCGTTCCTATGAATCCTCATCACCTGTTCCTCTCGATTTCTGTCCCAGGTATCCCCCATGATGCCTCCTGGCATAATCAGACGGGGTAAACCCGATCCTTTTCATAATTAATACAACCAGAACATCACCGATAACTGCCATGGTGGTAGCCGATGTGGTGGGAGTCAGTCCAAGCGGACATATCTCTTCGGGACTACCGGTATATAAAACAAGCTGGGACTGCCGCGCAAGGGGTCCATCCGGATTGCCTGTTACGATCACAACAGGTATATGGTGATAAAGCTCATGGGTAAGATCCACAAGCTCAAGAATCTCCCTGGTTTTCCCCGAATTGGAGAGAACAAGCAACAGGTCATTCTCCCTGATCACTCCCAGGTCACCATGCTGAGCCTCGCTCGGGTGCAAAAAAAGAGCTGGTGTCCCTGTTGAACTGAATGTTGTTGCCAGATGACTTGCCACATGTCCTGCCTTTCCCATTCCACTGGCTATGATCTTTCCTCCCTTCATATGAACCCTGTCATATATCAGGTCTGTCACCATCGAATAATTATCGCTTACCGGAATGGATGAAATTGCCAGGGCTTCCCTGTCAAACAGCCTCTTTATTCCTTCCAGATAGTTTTTATCCATAAATGCCTTTCAGCTAATTTTTGTCCCGATAAATTCTTCCAGTTTCACTATATCGGCAGTAAATCTCCTGATTCCGTCCGACAACTTCTCTACCGCCATGGCATCTTCATTGTGCATCCATCTGAATCCCTTCTCATCCAGGTTAATCTTTTCAATGTCCATTCCATTCGAAAGGAGTGCATCCAGTTTCTTCTCCAGATGTATATTGGTTGCTTCCAGTTCAGCGAGTAAATTTGGTGATATGGTAAGCAGGTCACAGCCGGCCAGCTCAATAATCTGTTCTGTGTTCCTGAACGAGGCCCCCATAATCTCGGTCCTGTATCCGAACTTTTTATAATAGTGGAATATCTTCCTGACAGAATGTACCCCCGGATCTTCCTTACCGGGAATATGTTCTACCCCTCTCTCCTTCCTGTACCAGTCGTAGATCCTTCCCACGAAAGGAGAAATAAGCCTGACACCAGCCTCAGCACAGGCAATGGCCTGGGCCATGCTGAACAGGAGAGTGAGATTGCAATGGATCCCCTCCCTTTCCAGCTCTTTTGCGGCGCAGATACCTTCCCAGGTGGTTGCAAGTTTGATCAGGACCTTTTCCCGGGAAATTCCCCTCTCTTCGTAAAGAGTTATAAGTTTTCTTGCTTTCTGAATACTTGCCTCGGCATCAAACGAGAGTCTGGCATCCACTTCGGTAGATACTCTCCTGGGTACTATTTTCAGAATCTCCACACCGAATTCCACAGCCAGTGTATCCATGGCTGCAGCAAGTTGCAGCTCCTTCGATCCGGCAATACCCCTGCCATAATCAAGGGCTCTGTCAACAAGACCGGCGTAAGTCTCCTTTTGGGAAGCTGCAAATATCAGAGAGGGGTTTGTGGTTGCATCAACAGGTTGAAACTGCTTCATACTCTCGAAATCCCCTGTATCTGCAACTACCTGCGTAAATTTCTTCAATTGATTCAAAGCGTTCATAGACCCGATTCTGATCAGGAATCAAAGTTAATATAATATGATAATACCTTTAATTTATTTTAGAAATTGGTCGAAATCCCTGAGCAGGGTCTCTGTGGGAACTATTGTTGCGTATGTTCCCCTGAGGGTTTGTAAGGTGGAAAAATGGACGTTTTTCGCCGGGATAATATGTTCTTCATATTGCAGGGTGCGGGTGGCGCATGCATCCGAAACAAGGATACATGAAAAGCCATAATCATGAGCGGCTCTCACAGTAGCTTCCACACACATATGAGTCTGCATTCCGCATATTACAACCTGATTTATGGAATCGGCCCTCAGACATTCCAGTAATTCAGTACCCTGAAAAGCATTGGCGTGGTCTTTTGAAATTACTTTTTCATTCTTGAACGGTTTGACGTAATGATGAAAGTTACCTCCAGAATCGAAATTATGCCTGATATGATAAACCGGTAAACCACTCTTTCTGAACTGATTCAGTACAAGTCCGGCATTCATGCCTGCAATCTCTGGATTCTCCAGCTGCATGCCTCCTCCGGGGAAATAATATTCCTGTATATCTATAATAAGCAGTGCCGTATGCTGTGCCCGCAATAAGGTGACAGAACACAGGATACCGATCAGCAACAGCGCGGGACGAATTTTTTTCATAGATCAACCGCAATTTAGCGAATTGGCTCCAATCTGGCAATACCAAAAACAGTAATGAATATTTTATCGATTTAGGGGGTATAATATAATTTTATATATTTTTTTATGTCTAATATTCATTTTTTAGGGGGGTTAAAATATTTATTTATCTTTTTTTTCAATTTTGACCCTTTATAATTAGGGGGTAAAATAATAATTTCTACTTTTATGGCGAAATATTATTAAACCACCGCTAAAATTTACTGTTATGAAAAGAAGAAAAGGATTTAAAGGAGCTACGTTGTTCCTGCTGGCAGGTCTCATGATATCACTCTTGAATTTGAATGCACAGGAGGATACACCGTTCAGTGCAGGAGGTGACCTGGTAAGCAGTTATCTGTGGCGTGGAACCAAGTTTGGAACCGGACCTGCGATACAGCCATATGTAGAACTTGCCCTTGGTAATTTTTCCGCAGGTGGCTGGGGTTCCTATTGTTTCACGACAAACGAAGGTGCTGAGGCCGATCTTTACGTTTCCTACGGATTTGACTTCGGGTTGAGTGTGGGGCTTACCGATTATTATTTCCCGGGTGGCATCTCCATCGACTCTACAGGGAGTTTTTCGTATGAGGGAAGTAACTATTTTGACTTTTCGACCACTTCCGGAGCACATGCCCTGGAATTGAACCTTGGGTATGAGATCGGTGGATTGTCATTGGCCGCGAACTACTTTTTGAATGAGGCCGGAGGAGCCGGTAACGCAGGTGGTGATATATACTTTGAGCTGGGTTATTCGTTCGACTCATTCGGGCTGGTCCTGGGAGCTGGTAATGGCTGGCACACTCCCGAAGGCGAGTTCACAATATGTAACATCGGTGTTACGACAGGAACCGAACTCAAAATATCTGATTCTTTTTCACTGCCGGTTAGTGGGGCGTTGATCCTGAATCCGGCGACGGAACAATTTCACGTAGTTGTATGTGTTTCATTCTAAAAAATTAAAACCATGAAAAAAATTGAAGCGATTATACGTAAAACCAAGTTTGAAGAGGTGAAACAAAACCTTCACGAAAATGGTATTGAGTTTTTCTCTTTCTGGGAGGCCCGCGGTGTTGGCATGGCCAGGCAAAGCAGGGTATACAGAGGTATAGCATACG
>CAZIAU010000156.1:0-5046 GCA_964536755.1 uncultured Bacteroides sp.
TTCCATAATCTATAAGATTTAAAACATTATATATAAACATTCCGGTATTATTAACTTGATTTATCTCTACATGAGAATGACTCTCCTTTAGAGTTTATTAAAATTACATATTATCAAATTATATGACAATTGAAATGGAAACTATTTGCTGTTGTCTACAACAGTAATAAACTCTTCAATATCTTCATTAATCTTTCCTTTGTTTATAACTATATAATCCCTTCCAAATCCCCCATTCTGGCTTGTATGCTGATCAAGGGCCATGTACTTGACATCAAGATAGTCGCTTATATCGATACTAACATCCGGAATTCCCCTTCCGCTTTCCCTGGCTTCCTTATCAAGCAGCCAGCCATTGACTGTCATCCATAATTTACCGACCTGCGCATTTTCCCGCATCGCACTAATAAAAGCAAGGTAAACCATGTAGGCTGTTCCCTCATGATCCAGTTTTTCCCCTCCCAGGGTGTGGGTAATCACTATTTCAGGCTCATATTTTTTCAGCAGATCTGTTACGACACCCACATCTTCGCTGTAACGGGTAGCAAGGCTGATGTGTTTTCTGCCCGGAGGATCAAAATCGATGAATTCTTTTGTTCCATATATTATTTTCGTTCGCCCGAGATAGATCTCCGGTTGGCTGAAATCCAGGAAAACCGGAATGGCATTAAAAACTCCGGCAGCTTTCCTTGCTTCTTCCTGCCGTACCTGGATCGTCTCCAGTGCCCCTACAGGAAATGTCTGCCCTGACTCCGAGATTGAAAAACGTATTCCCTCCCCTCCCCTGAACTTTGTTCCTCCGCCAACCGCCTCTGTTGCACAGCCTGCTGTATTGTTAATAACACAAACGTATATCCCTTCATATCCCTCTGCAATGTACCTGGCAAATGTGCCCCCTGCCAGGATCTCCACATCGTCGGCATGGGCCCCAAATACCATGATGCATTTGCGGGGTTTTTCACTGTCCGAGGCAGAAACGTTCCCGGCCAGAAATGGTAAAAGAATAAAAATCAACATTAATAAAGGCAACGGCTTACTGGTCTTCATAGTCCAAGGTTTAAAACGGGATATTAACCCGGATTCTCTTATAAGAGCAAAAAAAACATTAATCTGTTCTGCCTACATCCTGGTACCGGAAATATACTTTTGCGATCTTCAGGCCTGTATCCTGACTCGATGGAGCGATCTCAAAATTTACATTCATATCCTCCGGATACTCCTTCAGAAGGGTTACAGGAGCCCAGCCCCATTCATCCCAGTTTACGGTAAATTCCTGGACAATTCCTTCATATTTAACCAGGATCTTCTCAGGGACCGGAGAATCGTTCAGCACTAACAAACACATCTGGAGCGATCCCCGCCTGTTGATCAATATACTGAATTCCAAAGGACTTACATCCAGGTCCTGACAATACAGGCCGTTAATGACATCTCCCTGATCCACAGAAAATTTCATTTCTGTCCTAAAATCCTCGAAAAGCTGTTCATCAGGGAGAGCGGGGACATATTCTATATCACTCTGTCCCGGTTGCAACGTATTATCAGATACATCAATATTTATACTTGTATTCTCTTCTGCCTCAAAAAGTGTTTTGCCGGTCCCGATAGTACGGCAATATTTAGCGGTTACATTTGCTACATTCCTTAAGTGCACCATAGGGGTTGTTGAATTACGTATCTCTGCTCTTACAGAAGTCAGATCCAGGTTATCTACCCTGTCAAACCCCAGTGCCGGCCGGGTTTCATCCGAGTGGGAATAGATGGAAATGTCATTCAGGTGAAGTTCTTCCACATTCCTGCAGTAGAGACCGTAGGCTGGAAGATCCTGGAACATGATCGCCATCGGATAGTCAAACTCTCCAAATGGGATCCCGTTATAGGGCACGGGTTCTTCTGCCTCTGAATTCCTGACTGTATAATTAGTGACTGTTACGTTCCCTATCCTGTGATTCTGAATACCCATAATACTTGACGGGTGTTTCGCATTAACGACCGATATATTATTCAGGGAGATATTTCTAATATCGCTTATTTTATTAACATACTGCCCTGTTTTATAAGGCCTTGAGCGTATCCCCAGCCTGATGAAAAAGGGAGTGGCGACATTCTCCATTATTACATTGTCAATCATAACATTCTGCAATCCGCCACCGTCAACTGAAGCCAGGTCAATACCGGTATGACGGGGAATGTCCTTTATGATACAATTGCTTACAGTTATGTTCCTGAAACCCCCGTTCGATTCCGTACCTGTCTTAATCCCGGAAGCCAGGGATGAAAGGATACAATTGGTGATGGTTATATCCCGGCAAAGCATATCCGATGTCGCTTTCATAACTATTGCATCGTCTCCTGTGGAAAATTTTGAATTGGAAACGGTAACCCGCTGACAGCAATCAATATCCAGTCCGTCCCTGTTGGAACGTGTCCCGCTTTTAATTGTCACACCGTCCACGTTTACATCCCTGCATCCCAACAGGTGCAAGCACCAGTTGGCAGACTCAAGGAGATTGACATCCCGTATGGTAACATCGGTGCAATTTACCAGCCGTATCATAAATGGCCTCAGATTCTGCGGATCCCTGTCCCGGAAGTTCTTCAACCCGTTCCCATTCATCGTTCCCTTGCCGGTAATTGAAATATTGCTGGCCCCTTCAGCAAAAATCATAAAGTATTTTGCATAAAGACCATTCGTGCGCGATTCAAACTTCTGGACCACTTCAGTATAGTCCCTGTAATCCGGACTGCCGAGCAGAACCGCACCCGCCTCCAGATGCAGGGTAACATTATCTTTCAGTATCAGGGTCCCGATCTGATAAGTGCCCGGGGGGATATTCACAACTCCGCCTCCGGCTGTAAACGCCCTGTCAATGGCCTGTTGAATTGTACCTGTTTCCAGTGATTGTCCGTCACCTTTAGCTCCTTCTTCTTTTACGTTGAATTGAGCGGAACCATTCATGAAGGAAAAGCACAAACACGCAGAAACGAATCCTAAAACTTTTTTATTCATAATTATCATTTATTAAGGTTTGACTGTTACACGAACCTTGCCATTAAATATGTAATGTAAGGGTATGAATTAAAACTTTACCGTATGCAATCAC
The DNA here is from genome assembly GCA_964536755.1 of uncultured Bacteroides sp. GTDB lineage: Bacteria > Bacteroidota > Bacteroidia > Bacteroidales. Next base: position 3,105 of record CAZIAU010000156.1, read on the forward strand.
CAGACCCGGGCATCATGGTCGAATAAAGTTAAAAGATATTTATTCATTCAGAATAGTTTTTCAATTCAAAATCGATCCTCCTTTTCAAACAGGTGTCTCTTCCTGAAATAGCTATTCCAGTTACAGCTCAACCCTAATTAAACCAGTAGGTGATTTTTAACACAAGGGTATGGTTTCGTGTTTCCCGGTTTACTGTGAAATAGTTGTTGGTATAAACCAGGTATATATCTGAAACCGGCTGGTAACGCCACTGGAAACGCGAATTAATATTCAGGTTATCAATCTGCCCGTTATAATGAATAAACGTTGACCAGAAAATCTTATCGGTAAATGTAATATCCGTTTTAAGTCCGAGCAGTAAAAATCTTTCTCATGTAAACGGATCCCCCAGATCCATATCGGTGTAATTGAAGTTCATACCGAGATTCAGATAAGGTTGAAACCTGTAACCAGCCTGGCCCTGAACATATTGTATATTTCCACTATAAAAAGTTCCCTTTACTGCCTCTGCTTTCCAATTGAACATGGTTTTACGGGTTGACTGGTAATTAATAAACCCTCTTCCAAAATCATATTCGCTTCCTGCAGGAAGTTGGAAATCGCTTTTATAGGTTGGATTAAAGTCATTTTCAAGTCTGATAAAGTCATCCTGGTATCCGAAGTTAAGCTGCGACCTGTCTTTAAACACAAACTGGTAAGAGATGGTATTCTTTTGGTCAAGTTTGATTAAATCATTACTGTATTAGAGGTTACTTTCAAATTTGATCCCGTGACTTACCACCCGTTGGTTGGGTAAAAAAAGATAAGTAACTTCCGGACCGAAATGATTGTAACCGGTTCGCGTTACGTATCCGGCTTCGGCCACGTAATTCTCTCCAACCGAGCGTTGTCCGAATTGTGCTGAATAATGTTTTTTACTGAATTTAAGTGAGGCTCCCTGGGAATATTGCCTGTCGGAATTTTCAGGTTGAAATGAACGGTGATAATAAAAATCACCTGTCCAGATATTATCGCTGCTTGCCAGGTTGTAATCCATTCCGGCAACGCGGTTAAAAAGATTAGCGTTATCAGGTTGGTTCAGGTACTCTTTGTTAACAAAAATGAAACCGATGTTTGAACGTGCAAATACCTTTCTCTGAATAGATGTTACAGTAAAGTTGCGAGCCAGATGTTCGCTCGTTTTTTGGGTTGTCATGTTCATCAGACCGATCCGCCAGTCATTTCCTGTGTTTAAATCGTTGGCCTTCGAGAAACCTCCAAAAACATATGGAATCAGGGAAAACATAATCTTTGATCTGGGAAGCGGATCGTCAAATTTTAAACTGCCGGCATAGGCAAGTGTGGATGTTGGAAACTGGTCTGGTCCAGAAACGTATCGAAGAAAACCAGGAAATTATCGTTATTGTAAAAAGTAAAATCACGACGAAAAGACTCCATAATTCTTTTCCCGGGTATCGTATCATAAAAGGTAAACGCAAGATAGAAGGCCTTCTCATCATAGGTCATTAAGACGACTGATGGTTGAATGGTAAAACCTGTATCGACGGGAAAGACTTTATGAAAACAATCAGCTTTATCCGCTTCGTTCCAATCGGATTCATTTATAATACTGTATTGACCCCCAAATAGTTGGACAAAAAATTGAAAATGGTTGAGTCCATCTTAAATTTGGGAATATGGCACAACGAAGGACTTTTCCCATTGAGGAAAAGCTTGCTCTTCTTCGCGAGGCAGAAGAAATTGGAGTAACAGAAACCTGCCGACGGCATGATCTGAGTCATTCGGTAATTAACCGTTGGAGAAAAAGGTTCGAAGCCGAAGGGGTTGACGGATTAGAAGGTGGGATTACCAGGGTAGATCCCCAGGTCCGAAAGCTTGAAGATGAAAATCGGCGATTAAAGAAAATCATTGGTGATTTGCAACTTGAGCTGGAAATTAAGAG
>CAZIAU010000156.1:5056-6834 GCA_964536755.1 uncultured Bacteroides sp.
ATCGGAACAAGGAAAAGATAGAGCTAGCTAAGAGGTACCTCCACCGTTGTTCGGTGAAAAAAGTATACAGAATAATGCAAGAGAATCATTTGCTTCTGGGTACCGGAATCCGGGTCAAAGGAAGACGGAATTTTATACGGTTCCGGGTAGTGTTCCCAACCCGGCCAATGGAATATCTCTGTATGGACATCAAATATGTTTATATCCCCGAAGAGCGTCGTCACCAGTATCTACTGACCATCATGGATATTTACTCCCGCAGGGTACTGGACTATATCCTGCAGCCCAGTATTAGAAAATACCAGGTTGTCGCCCTGCTTAGAAGAATCGATCAGAGATATCCATTGAAAGGAGTAATCCTTCGAAATGATAATGGGAGCCAGTTCCTTGCCCTGGTGGTGCGGGAACTACTGGAACACCTTGGCGCTTTTCAGGAGTTCACCCATGTAGCCACACCAGAGAATAACAGCTACATAGAAACCTTGCATAGTCTGCTGGAGAAGGAACTCTTCCAGCGATATGAATACTCAAACCAGTACCAGGCATCCGAACGATAAACACTTACTGACAGAAGCGGAAAAAATGACAAGTATGGCTTCCGGGAGGCAAGTGGGTGGAGAAGCCACTTTGCCTGTATTTGATATTTTTGAAGCTTCTGTTAAATTTGTTTTGAGTTCGATGAATGAGAAAACAGTAAAAACCGACTTAACTGTTTTTGAAAAACTCTCCGACTAATAGGGGGTCGCTACAATCCAGAATGGTGAAGTGGCAGAGGGAGAAGAATATATCGACGAGGATTTTATCAAATGTCAGGAGCAACAGGATCGGGGTAGATTCGCTCGGGCCAACTGTCTTGCACTGGGCGAGATATATGCATACAGGGGAGAGAATGAGAAAGCATTTGAGCAACTAAGGACTTTGGCCCGGCTGGACGGAGTTAACCTCTACGATCTCGGTTTTCTGAGATCACCTTTATGGGACAATATCAGGAATGAGCCTGAATTTCAGCAGATCGTTCAAGATTTAGAAGCCAAATACAAGGCTGAGCATGAAAGGATACGGCAGTGGCTGGAGGAGAATGATCGTTAGTTTGCCGAAGATTAAATAGAAAATTCAGACAATAATATGAAGCAACTAAATTTCAATCGTGTTCTCATTATTGTAGGCCTAGGATTGCTTGGATGGGCACTTTGTGGAGCAATAATGTTTATAGGGATGTCGGTGATGTCGATCGAAACAACTCTCATTGTTCACGCTATTGGCGCTCCGTTGATTTTTTCTTTGATTTCACTGTTTTACTTCAAGAGATTGCGGTTTACATCTCCGCTATAAACAGCGATTGTGTTTTTACTTATAGTGGTTCTTAATGATTTCTTTCTTGTGGCTTTGGTTATTAATAAGAGTATGGAGATGTTTCAAAGTTTAATAGGGACCTGGATTCCATTTACCTTAATCTTCTTGTCGACTTATTTAACCGGAATGATTGTGGAAGCAAAGGTGAAGTGAATATCAAAAAAAAATGCCAGGGGACCGTCTTCAACTCAATAAAAAAATGAGTCAGATCCTGATGATCTTTTAATACCTATAATCCATAAAAACTTGACTCATGTATGCAAAAGCTATATTTTTAGATTTGAATAAGTCTAATAATCTGAATCCTAACCAGATAATAATAGATCATATTTCAATTGAATCTTAATTTATGAAAGGAGCGGTGTTATGCAATTAAAAACATTACTAATTATTAAAGCATTTGTATGCTTATGTCTTGGCATACC
>CAZIAU010000157.1:0-6812 GCA_964536755.1 uncultured Bacteroides sp.
GTATTGTGCGATCCATGGTTCGGGCCTGACATAAATTATCTTATCACCCGCATCGGCATAGGTAATCTCCGCATTCCACAGGTATATGGCCTCCTTGACCCCGGGGTATTGAATAATCTTTGATTTCTTTGCCCGCTGTTTCTGCACCTTCACCGGATCCAGAAACTCGGGGATCAGGATCTTACTGGCGAACATAAAAGCGGGTATATTCCCCATAGCATGCTCGTTATCATTCATATAGATTACAGTAATACCAAGGAGCCTGGCTGTAATGGGGCTGTGAAATGAACTCTGTGAAATGGCTATATCGGGTTTCAGTTTCTTTAAGAATCTGCGCAGTTGCATGACCCTCACAGGATAACCGAATAATTTACTGGAGAGCTTTCCTCCGTAATGTTTCCCTACCACGGTATACTCGAATCTATGCAGATCAAGCAGGTCGATGGTATTGGCCAGCGGACGGCAGGTGATAATTACCTCATGTTCCCTCATAAGGTCCCTGATCATTGCTGAAAAGAGATTGATATGCGGTGAATTGGAAAGATCAAACCAGATTTTCATGTCCCGAAATATATTTTATAATTGGCCTAAGACTATAGATATACGCAAACATCTATCGAGAGTTACCTTTAGAAGAGCAGTTTTATCCACTGTTTTGATCCATTCGTAAAAAGGTGCTCATGGAATAGAACATCCAACCCTGTGCCCATCGCATATAAGGGATCCTGGATTTAGTCCTGCGCCTCATCTGAAAATAGAAATATCCCCTGCTATCCTGCATATGATCAATGACCCAGCCAAGTACTTTCACGGCCAGTTCTTTATACCGGTGTAGCAAACCGAGCCTGCTGAGTGTTATAATGAGCTGTGCAGGAGCATGAATATCAATAGGATAGAGAGAATTATTGTAATAACGGCATCTGCCATCTTCTTCAAAAAAAGTATTGATATAGTATTCGAATCCTTTCTCTATATGCGGCCTGTAACTTCTGTCCCCCGAATATTTTTCATATTCTGAAAGGCATTCAAGATTGTACCCCGTATGAAAATTATCGATCCACTGGTGAAACGGTAAAGGACTGTAGGTCCATGAACCATCTTCCCGCTGATGTTTGATCACAAAATCAACAGAGTGTTTTGCCTCTTCCAGCAGTGATTCATCCTTTGTAATGCTGTAAATCCTTGACAGAAGCCTTGATCCCAGCAGGGTGGCATTGTATACCTGGGAACTATCCAGCGGTGAATAGGAGAAGGAGAAATCACCCTCTTCATCATAGGTACGGTTCAGGTCTTTTAATATAAAATCAGAAATAGATATTGCTGCTTTCAACAATTTTTCATCCTGCAATATCTCCCAGGCATCCAGAAGCGCATAACCGATAAAAGTGGAAGCAACAATGGTCGGGGTATTCTTTGGCTGAAAGAAGGCCTTTGATTCCCAATCGAAATGATACCCCCAGCATGCTCCAGAATAGCCTTCAGAAATAAGCTCAAGCACTTTATCCGAGAGAAACCGGATATGAGACAGGTACTCCTTTTTGGGCTCGATCCTGTAGAGGTTGCAGTAACCATTGAGGAACAGCCCCACTCCTTTGGCATTATAATCCTTTTTAATCAGGAAGATCCTTCTCAGATTCACCGGATTCCTTTTAAATGCCTGTATCCAGATTAACCTGAACAGCCTAACCTTCCTGATGCCGGGCAGGGATTGAAATACCCGGCTGGTAAGTCCGTCGTAGGGATCCCAGCCCCTGAAATTCTCCTGTTCACACCAGGTTCTTAATTTCTCCAGACTCTGTTGAACCTTCTCTGTCATTCTACAATTCTATGGATTGGGGTAACCCCGTTGCCAGTGATTCCTGGATCTTGAAGGTGGTCAGCGTGGTAAGACAGATCGAACGGAAGCTTATGGGTACCGGCTCGCCCTTTTCCAGCGCCCCGATAAATGCTCCTACTTCCTGCTTATGTCCTTTTCCAGCTGTTTTGATCCTCTTCTCACGATTATCACGGTATAGCGCTCCGGCATTGAAATCATCGATCACAAAAACCGCATTCCCACCGAAGATTTCGAATCGCTCTTTCGGCAATCCCTTATCCCCGTTGGCTGTATAAACCAGGTTCCCCACCGATCCGCTGGCAAACTTGACGGTAATGGCAATATTATCATCATTCTTCAGCTTGTCATTTTCCGAATCCATACACTCTGCATAGACCCTGACCGGCTCAGAATCGGCAAAGAATTGCATGTAATCGATAAAATGACAGATCTCCCCTATAATCCTTCCCCCCCCTGCGGCGGTCTGTGTCCAGTGATCCTTTGGAATGAATCCTGCATTCACCCTAAAATTCATCACCAGTGGCTCTCCCACATTCCTGAACTCTTCTTTTGCCTTAACACTGATATCGGCGAACCGGCGGTTAAATCCCACCATCAATGAAGGGGATTCGGCCTCATCATAAACTTTCATTACCTCCCTTAGTTCATCCATGTCCATGGCAAGGGGCTTCTCCACAAAGACTGCCTTGTTGTTCTTCAGACATTCCATGGAGTATTTAGCATGGGTATCATGCTGTGTGGCAATAAAGACAACATTAATGTCACTGTTCTTAAGGATGGACACAGGATCTGTGGAACTGTTGCTTACCCCGAATTTCTGTGCCACATTCTTTGCATCCATTCCGGCCAGGGTGACCACCGTATGGAGGGAACCCAGTCCCTTTACGTTGGGAAGCAGATAGGACTGGGCAAAACTTCCGGCACCAATGAAACCCATGGTTGTCTTTTCAAGTTTTACCGGATTTACAGACACAATGTCGCGCTTTGCCGATTCAGTTTCCGGGTATTTCAGAAGGATGCCCACAAAGGGTTCCTTCTCCTTGCCCAGTACCAGGTCGTAAGCCTTAACTGCATTGTCAATATCAAATATATGAGTAGTCAGAGGCTTGAGCTTTAATGATTTGTCGGCAATGAGTTTCAGGAACGCCTCCATATTTCGTTGCTCGGTCCATCTCACATATCCGTACGGATAATCCACTCCCTCCTCCTCATATTTAACATCGTACCGTCCCGGACCATATGAACATGACAGCTTCATTTCCAGCTCCTTCCGGTAAAAATCGGGATCCCTGGGCACATCCATCTTGACGGCACCAACAACAACCACGCTACCTTTCTTGCGCAGGATCTGTCCTGAAAGTTCAACAGGATCATTGGTCTGCCCTGCAGCGGTGATAATGACCGAGTCAAATCCATATCCGCCGGTGAAATTCTCTGTGGCACTGATAAGGTTCGGATCATTTCTCATCAGTGCCAGCGCCGATCCGGTATCATTTGCAAGTCGCACCATCTCTCCGGAAACATCTATTCCGAATACATTACACCCGTTAGCCTTCAGTATCTGGCAGGTGATCTGACCCAGTAATCCAAGGCCGATTACGCAGATATTATCCCCCAGTCTGGGTTCAGCCTGCCTCACTCCCTGAAGAGCTATGGCCCCCAGCGTGGTATAGCTGGCATCTTCAAAATCGACCCCCGCGGGTATCTTAGCAACAAGGTTCTGTGGAACAGTAATGATTTCGGCATGGGATGCATAGCCCAGCCCCGCACATGCCACCAGGTCACCCGGCTGGAATTTTCCTGAATCATCCATAGAAGCAAGCACCACACCCGCAGTGCTGTAACCCAGCGCCTTCAGGGAGTCAAGTTTGGTTTTGACCTTTTCGAGTGTTGCCCTGAAACCCTCTTTTTTATAGTTTTGCAGCACCTGTTTCACCAGGTCGGGCCGTTTTTTTGCCTTTCCGATCAGGCTGGCCTGGGCCGTGCTTACGGTAGTTCTTTCAGTTCCGGCACTTATAAGTGAGAACCTGTTGGCCACCAGGACATATCCTTTGGTCAGAGCAGGTGATGGCAGATCGTCCACATATAATTCACCTGTTTTGAAGTTTTGAATAAGTTGTTTCATTTCAGAATTGTTTTACTCTTGTTCATCATATAGTTCAATCAGATCCTCCATCCTTTTCTCCCAGGTATTTTCCCGGGCAAAAGCCATCCGCTGATTCCTTGCTTCAACCGAATTCTCTTTAAACGCTTTCTCGATCAACGGGGGGAACTCTGAATCCTCCATGGCTATATAGAGGAATTTTTCCGGAAGGGAAACCTGCCTGAGGCCGACCATATTGCTTATCACCACCGGTTTTCCCAGGGCCAGGTACTGATACATTTTATTTCCTGTCCCCACCCCTATATTATCATTCTTGCCAAAAGCCTCGCAGTAAGGAGTAATGGCTATATCGAACATGTTGATTTCCTGAAACAGCTCTTCCCCGGTAAGTGTTCCCTTAAGTATCATTCTTTCAGGATTCTCCATCTGATCCAGGAATGAATCTTCTACGGGGCCGATGACTATCAGTTCCATATGCTTCTGCTTCAGGATAAGGTTCAGAACGTCGGCTGAAATACTGAATGCGCTTATAAATCCAACCAGTCCTACCTTTATGGGCAGGTTAGTTGAAACTCTCTCTTCAAATGTAATATCGAAACCCGACAGATCAGGTCCGCCCAGCGGTATCTCATAAGATTCCGTATTAAATGCCTTCAATTTATCTTTCAAAATGGTAGAAACTGAAACACAGAATCTTGCCTTAGCCGCTACGGTAGCCTCAGCCCGTTCATGATACCTGGCAATTAAACCGGGATTAAGTCGTCTGCTCATTGCGGCCAGGTTATCGTTGTAGTAAAAGATCACATGATTGAAAAAGCGGTAGATCCTGGTGGCCGTGAAATCGAAATTAATTACCCTGAATCCTCCATATTCCTTTCTGAGCTTTCTGAATAACCAGTTCTGGTAGATTTCATTCACAACCGGAAGCCGGTACCTGATCTTATTCCCGATAATGAAAAAAGGCTGGACTACGGTGAGGTTTTCCTGGTCGTGGTGAGTTTCGATTTTGGGAAAACCCACCCTGTTGGCAGCAACAAACACTACCTGGTGGTTCTTTGCAAGGGCATAGGCAACCTGGTGCCTTGCCCTTGGAGGTTCATCCCAATGTGTAATTGTATTGATTAAAAATTCCATGTTATTCATTAATACCAATCCAGTTTTTCAGTTTAATGGAAAATTGTTTCCAGTCATTTTCATTAATAAATTGATCTATGCGACCGGAAATATCTTCAGCTGATTTAAGACTCGATTCCAATTTCCCGACAATCTCCTCAAATCCACTATATGTTAAAATCAAATCCTCTTCATTAAGATCCCTGAATGCTCCAACATTTGGTGCAACCACGTTCATTCCATATGAAATTGAATCCATCAGTGCCCCTGAACTTAGTACAGTTCCTTCAGCGTAGGTAAAAAGGACCACTTTCGAATCGGCCATATACTGCTCCAGTTCATCAATGGGTATATACCTGTCATCAAGAGTAATGTTATCTCTGCAGAATGTTCTTATCCTCTCTCCATATTCATCCGGTTTCACCTTCCCTGCCAGCAGGATACTGAACCGGTCTTCTATCCTATTTTCATACAAATATTCCAGAAACTTATCGACTCCCTTATAAGGTATGATGGATCCCCAGATCAGAATGTCATAGGATCTACCGGAACTTTCGGGCAATGATTTCTTGATCAGAGGGTGTGCAAAATATCGTGCTCTGACACTGGTATCAATTCCCTGTTTTTCAAGTATTCGAAGACCCTCTTTTGAATGAGTAATAATATAATCACTCCTTCTGGCGACCAGCCTGGTCAGTAATCTTTTCAGAAACAGGTTGGCACGGTAATGTGACTCCCTGTTATGCATTACCCATACCATCCTTAACTTTATAATTTTCGAAAGGAAGACCACAATAATGAAAAATAATGTCTGTATCATTCCACCCTTTTTATCCGGCAAATCCTCAATCCAGTGAAGAAACAGATAGTCTACTTTTCTGAGGTACTTCATCAGATCCAGGATCCCTATAGTAGAAGGAGAATTTCTGTTAAGGAATTCAACATCAGGCTCCAGGAAATCCATAAAACTCTCAATATATTCATTGGGATCCACCTGTTCATCGAAAGCTGATATGGGGTAAAGATATGCTCTGCTCATTGCTTTTTCGCTTTACCTAATCCGATTAAACCTAATAGTTTCCACTTTATAAAACCGCCAAAAATCTTAATGTAGAACCAGATCAAAGGCAGGTAGGCCAATGGAGACTTTACATATTTCCGGTAAAACAGGAGATTTTTGCTTAGGTTGCTTTTCGACCTGATATCGGTCAGTAACCTGTATACACTTTTAAGGGATCCCTGGTGTTCAATCCCCGAGCTTTCCACATGGTTGTACAATTTTAAAGAGGGGTAGATCTTTACATCAAAACCTTCAAGCTTTGCCCTGAATGTAAAATCACTGTCACCATGATACTGGGGAAAGTTTTCACTGTCCCAGTAACCTATTTTTTCCACTACTTTTCTGGGGACAACCGTACCCATACCGGTAAGCCAGTCTACCTTCCTGATCTGGTTCAATTCTTCACTATCAGGCTCGAAGTATCCATACATATATCCTTTGCCTGTCCGTATATTGAAATACCCCCCTGCCGACCATACAATATCTGGTGAACCAGCAACATATATTTTAGAACCAATTATGCCGGTTTTCTCCGGTCCGGATAAGATCCTCACCAATTCCCGGAAATAGTTATCGTCGATCTCAATATCATTATTCCATAGCAGGAGATAGTCCTATGCACTGGAAAAAATGAGTGCGGACTATCTCCTGCTATTGAATAATGGTTGTTTGTTCGACGATAAATCTTGACGGGGAGT
>CAZIAU010000158.1:0-6722 GCA_964536755.1 uncultured Bacteroides sp.
CAGGAGGGCCCCGTAAATCCGGTCATAGATCACGCTTCGGAACGGTTCACCGTCATCATTTTCAATGGTATAATAATGCGATTCTATGGTGCCTATGTTAGCATTCTTTACCCCTTCAATCCGGACAATTACGGTTTCATCATCCTCCGGGATCCCATCGTCATTCACCCTGAGAGTTATATAGCCTTCCTTTTTTCCGGCCGGAATAATCAGATTTCCCGACTCAAAACTATAATCCTCTCCTTCTTCAGCCAGGACCCCCCGCACACTGAAATCTATTTCAATATCCCGTTCAGAGGGCTCAGAGACCTTAATCTTTATTTCCGCAGTTTCACTCGATTCCGCATTAGCAGAAGAGGGTGTTTCAAACTCAATATCCGGGATATCCCCGTCCTGGATGGTCACCGAAGCCTCGCTGTGCACGGGGTCAATGTCATAGGCGTCATCCTCCAGTAACCTGACCGTTACAATTTCAGGTCCCTCAACAATCCCGTCACTGATGGGACGAATGACAAATTTACGGTACCTTTCAACTTCCAGCACATTGTCATAACACCTGTAATCAAATCCCTCTTTTGCTGCTCCCTCATATTTTACCTTTACTTTCAGTCCCGGAACCGGTTCGCCCAGCTGATAGATCCTGATCTCACCAAGATCCTTTCCCTCCTTTGCCCTGTCATCCCATACAACCACAGCCACCTCCGGTTTCTGCGCCTGAAGGAGTGAACCCGTCACCGATGATAAGATGGCAAACGCAGGAAAAAGTAGTTTTACAATAGCAACTTTCATTTAATCATGGCCGAAGCAGGCAACGGTTTGATTATGGATTTGGATTAGGTTCCGGCTTGGGTTCATTCAGCATAAGCATATGTGTTGTTGATTTTTCTGCTGAAGATACCTTAACTGTATATATTCCTTTTGCTAATCCTGATATATCTACTTCTGTCGTTGAACCTGAAATATGATATTTTCCCCTTACCATTTTCCCGTTAATTGAATAAATTTCATAACTGAATACATCTTCGGACGGATTTTTAATATAAAACAGACCTTCAGTTGGATTTGGATAAATAGAACCGGTATATTCTTCACCTGATGAATTAACACCCACAGTACCTTCCTTAAAATAAACTGCCAGGGTTGCAGCTCCTTCGCTACTTCCATCAAATGATTCATATGTCCTGCCCGCATTTGCTTTCTGGGCAGGATCCCCTTTGATAACTACCATGAGATGATTCCCCGCAGCCCATCCGGGCTGTGCAATGACTTCTCTTATTACTGCGCTTATATCCGGGGTCTTTTCTGCATCCGTTCGATCACCCTCTGCTAACGATTTTCCAGGAGACCAGTCCACCGTTGCTGTTGTCATAGTACGCGAAGAAATAGCAAAAGGAGCAGTCGTAATCTGAGCGGCGTCGGCTGCTGCTTCAGCCATAACCTTCACAGTTACGGGCATAGCCGAATAAGAGTCGACCTCATCCACAGTAAACTGGACATATGCCTTGGTAACGATCGCGCCCGAAGGGATCTGAACATTACCGAAACGCATTGCTATCCATTGCGGTTCGTGGTCCCAGGGTATTTCCAGGTCAGAGCTGGTAAGATCCATTGTTCCCACAGCAGCTTGAGCCGGATCAACCTGTGTCATAACTTCCTCAGCATCATCTCCGCCATAGGCAATTTTAACTTCAATGGTGGGTAGCCCGCTTTTATCTTCGAAACAACTTCCAAACATTACATCTAAAAGAGTAAGGGGACCATCGGGTATCTGCAGAAATCTGTAACCCTCATCATCGCTACAATTAGCCGGTACGGTTTCGCCAACAATATTGGTCTTGGGATCTGCTCCGTTCTGATAAGCGAAGTAATACTTCAAATCTGTTCCGGCTGGTACCGGAACCGTTACACTGTAAATACTGTCACCCAGGGTATCATTCATAACGTATGAAGTATCCCAGGCTCCAAAAACCAGCAGGACATCTCCCCCGTTATATAAATCATCTATATCACCCATATCGACCCGAAAGGTAATGTCCTGGGAAGCCTGAACGCAGCTGCCAAACAGAATTGGCGGAAGGGTGATGTTTCCGTGTGCCACTTCCAGAGTCCTGAAACCTTCAGCATCCCCACATTCGGCCGGAACGATTTCGTCCTTGAAATCAGTTCCGGGATCGGCACCTGTCTGATATGAGAAGAAATACTCTATTTCAGTTTCAAACGGGACACGCATTGAAAATGTATAGATACTGTCACCATCGTCATCGGACATAACGAAGGATGAATCCCTGGCACCGAATATAACATTAACAACACCTCCGTCATACAGGTCAGTGACTTCGCTCAGGTCAACCTGGAAAGTTACCTCTGCCGTACTTTTATTGAGGACCAGGGAATCCAGTACAACAAGGTTGACATCCATTACCTTGAACAGCAGTCCGTCCCCATCAATATCAATATTGCAGAAATGCCTCGTACTGGCAGAATTATCCAGCCACCAGTTACTTGGATCCGCAACACCGGATAATGGTCCGGCACTGCCTGCTACAATCTCGCACCGACCCTCGCCATCACCGCTCCCGTAGTTTTCAACAGGGGATGTGGTACTGACATTTCTGTTTATAGGTTTTGTTCTCTGGTAATTATGTGTATGTCCATTGAATATAAGGTCCACACCGTAATCATCAAATGCTTTCCACCAGGTATTGAAATAACCGTCCATTTCTCCCGTATGTGACGGCCCTGTATAAAAGGGCTTATGGAAATAAACAATCTTCCAGGTCTTGTCGTTATTGGCTTCCAGGGTGGAAAGCAGCCAGTCATATTGCTGGCTGTCCGATGGTCTCTGGGAATCCAGGCAAATAAAAACTGCATTTCCATAGGTAAATGAATAGTACAATTCATTCCCGGGCAGTGTATACACATTCCTGAAATTTTCCGATCCGCTCGGGGAGTTGTCAACATCATGATTCCCAAGGGTATGATAAACCAGCTCCCTGGAAATAAATTTATCTCCGTATTCGAACCAGACATCCCACAGGGGGGCATCAGCTCCATCGGCAATAATATCTCCCAGGAAAAGGGTAAAGTCAGTATCAAACACCGCATCGGCAACAGATTTCCACGCATCATGGTTTGACCGGCTATCCCCGATTACCGAAAACGAGAACTGGTTGTCGGTCGCATCCGAAGCTGTTTTGTATGTTTTCATTTCAGTCCATGCCCCGTTTTTCGAATCCAGGATTGAATAATATATTGTAGACGCGGGCAGTTGTTCCGGGAATGTGTAATCGAACTGTGTACCGGTAGCGTAAATATTCATCAGGCCTAAAAAGCTTCCCTGCTCCATTTCAGGGGTATTGCCCCATGCAATACTGTCTGCCGTCCCCTGGCTTTTCCAGGAGATGGTCAGCCCGTTCAAAGGGTCACCGGTGCTGCCCCACCTGATACTGATAATATTTGTCTGTCCCGCAGCTGGATCAATGCCTAAAATAAGCAGAATTGATACAAGGATAAGTAGCTGTTTCATAATATTTTGTTTTTTGTTGTTTCATTGATTATTCATAGTACAGGATCATATATGTTGCAGTGCAAATGCATATGCTCCCAGTGATATGGACTCACTTGCTCCTTTATTACTTGTGGCTATAGCCAGCCTGGGCAGAGGGTCATAAGAAACCGTCCTGTCGGTCCCCGGGATCCTTATGGTTCTGGAATAGTCCCGGAAGAACTCCTTCCTCTCCTTTTCATCATCCAGGTTGAATACTCTCTGCACTAACCTGGGCAGCTCATCAGTATTTGACGGATGGTACTTGCTGTTCAATTCTTCCATTACTGCAGGCATATAGAGGTCCCTGGCACCGGTGATACCTCCTCCGATCACTGCAATTCCATCTATAAAGGTAAGGACATTTGCAATTGTATCACCCAGTGCACGCCCGGTATTTTCATATGCCTTCAGGGCAGCCTGTTTATTTCCATCCCTCTCTCCCCTGGCAATATCATATATATCCTTGGGCGTCAGGTCATTGGGATAATCTATTCCCGCCTCTGAAGCGTACACCCTTTGAACAGAGCGTATACTGACCACATCTTCTGCATTTACGCCCGGGCCATACTTGTTACTGAAAAGCCATACCTCCGATGCGGTAGAGTTATCCCCGATGATCAGCTTATCATCGGATACAAATCCGCCACCAAATCCGGTACCCAGGGTAAATCCCACAAGGTTCCTGTACCTTTTGGGGCTCCCTGCAGCTTCCAGTTCTGCATTGATCTCCGGCAGGATACCCCCCAGTGCCTCGCCATAGGCAAAAAGGTCCCCGTCATTGTTAATAAAAACCGGGAGACCGAACTCCTCCTCAAGAATATTCTTCAGGGGCACACCTCCCCGAAATGCAGTCAGGTTATTCAGGTCACCTATGATCCCCTTGGAATAGTCGGCCGGACCCGGAAAAGCAAAGCTGATGGCGACCGGTTTACCCCCGGTTTGCTCAATAAGCTCATGGAATCCCTCTTTCATCGTTGCCAGGCATCGATCCAGGTTATCCGCATTTGAATCCTTTCTGATCCCGTTTGACATGGCCTTACCCTTACGGTAGGCACTGAATACGAAATTTGTCCCTCCTGCATCCAGAGTCAGTACAACACGATTATCACTATAGATGTTCATCGGTAATTATTTCTTCTATATTAATGGATATTCCATTGGTTATGCATTTGATTTTCGGGTGGAGATAATCAGGATATAAACCATACACACTCCCGGAACAATAAAACCGGCCATCAGCCCGAACAGGTCAGCAATCCCGCCAAACAAAACCGGAACAATGGCTGCTCCGATTATGGCTGTGATCATCAGTCCGGAAATCTCGTTACTTCTTTCGGGCATCGCATCGACGGTGATCGAAAAAATCAGCGGGAATATATTGGCAAATCCCAGCCCTATGATCAAAATGAATACAAACGCCAGCAGCTGGCCGGGTGCAATAAATAATCCGGCAATGCCTGCCATGGAAAAGATAGTTGCATAAATCAGAAACTTCTTCGGTGATAACCAGTTCAGTATCACTCCGCCAAGGAACCGGCCTGTCATTAAGGAGATAAAAAAGAACATTGTACCGAACAATCCCTTCTCTTTAATATCATAATCGAATCTTGCCTCCAGGAAATTAGGAAGCTTGGCACTCATGCTCACTTCGGAACCCACATAGAGAAAAATACCCAGGACCATAAGAAGTACATAAGGATTTTTCAGCAGGCTGAAGCAGGATTTCAGCGTAGCCGGCTTCTCTTTCAGATCGTGTTCCTCAATTTTGGTTACAAACAGTATGATCACAACCAGCAGTATAACACTCCCGTAAATGGGAAATAATATTTTCCAGTCAAGTCCCCAGTAACGGGCCGCAACAATGGGGATCAGGGACCCCCCGAGAGAACCGATTGCTTTAATAAACTGTGCAAATGAAAGATTCCTGGAGTATTTACCCTCCGGAGACACATCTCTCATAATCGGATTCCCGGCCACCTGGAGCATGGTGGCTCCGGTACCCATAAAAAGTAATCCTCCAAGGATGAGAATTAATGATTCATAACGGCCAATCATTGGCAGAATCATCCCGATAAGTGCAGAAAACAGACCCAGCTGGAGCACATATTTTCTCCCCTTGCGGTCCTGGTACAATCCCATGGGAATAGAGAGCAGTCCAAACATTATGAATGCCATAAATGTAACCAGTCCGGCTTCAAAATTACTCAGACTGAAATCGGATTGCAGCTGGCTGGTAAGGGGACCCGATACATCACCAAATCCCATAACCAGGAAAGCAAGAAAAATAGGTGTCGATTTAAGAAAATTGTTTTTTGTCATAACTATTGGCTGTGAATTTTGAATCTAAACAATATAGTACTCGCAACAAAATAAATCATTAATTAATTCTTAAAGGACAATTCAACCACATTTCTTCTCTGCATGCCAATAATCTTGCTTTTTCGGCAAAAATCAACCAAATTAGCATCGTATTTTATCAGATTATCAGTGACCAGTCATATGGCAGTGAACGGAAGTGATGCACGGGTGAAGATTTTTATAACAGGGATACAATGGCTCTTCTTGTGTTTGTTCATTTTCTTTGGTCATAATAATGTGGCCTCCGGCCAGTATTATGGCCTGAAGTTCTCCGGGCACAAAGTATCACTCGACCAGAGGTCCGGCCTCAATCTTACACCAGATAAACCCTTACGCATAATTGGAGATATTGATCTGCAGTTCAAGCTGCGGTTCGAGCCGGGACATGAATCCTATTTTGGCTATGTTTTCCGGATCATCATTGGTGACCACAACATCGACCTGGTTTACGGAATTTTCCCGGGTGACACCAATAACTGTAAATTGATACTGGATCACAGGACCACTAAAATAGTCTTTCCACTTCCGATTGAGGAGTTGACCGGGGAGTGGAAAAAATTCAGGTTTGGGCTCGATTTAAGGAACCAGCGGATCATATGTTATATTGATGACAGGATATTGCAGGATGATCTGCCTGGCATCGAAAAGAGAGATGGTCTCAGATTGATGTTCGGTGCACACTCTTACGGCAACCTCTCATCCACAGATGTCCCGGGAATGATTCTCCTGGATGATGAACAGAAATGCGGTAAGGACAGAAGATGGCAATGGATACTGAATGAAAACTCGTGCACCATTGCACATTCTGTTCAGACCG
>CAZIAU010000159.1:0-6689 GCA_964536755.1 uncultured Bacteroides sp.
ACCGGATTCAGGTTCAGGTTCAGAAACAGGGCCAGTATGCCGGCAAATAAAGACTTCCCGGGAAAGCTTTCCAACGTGGACCTCTGGAACGTGGATTATGTCCGTCTGGGAAGGAACAGGTCTGCCTCGGATACCATTTTGCGCGATGTGGCCTTTATTGCACAACCGACTTCCATGCTTATAAATTTAACATCCCTGCCATGGTCTCAGTTCAACAAGGCGTATAATACCGTGTTTAAATCACCTGTATCGGTCAGGTACAGGAATAACGACAGCATAACCAGGAACGTAACCAGGTCAATGTTTGTAAGCGATCTTATCTATAATGAAATGGATTCCATTGGTGTCAAAACGGCACAGGATCTTCCCGGCGGGCAAGATACAGTGGTAGATTTCGACTTTTACTACCCTTTTGATTCATTCCGGGGGAATTCGGCTTTGATCAGGTTCACCTCTTCACTTCGGACCGATGAATTTGATCCAAAGACCAATGATACGGTTTCCTATGACCAGGTTTTTAAAGACTACTACTCTTACGATGATGGCAGTGCAGAAGCAGGGTATGGTATCAGGGGAACCCAGAACGGACTGGTAGCCGTAAGCTATAATTCCTATTTACCCGACATGCTTGGAGGGGTCGATATCTATTTCAATCATGTCCTTGATTCAGCCAACCTGAACTACTATTTCAAGCTCATGGTCTGGGATGACAAGAACGGAATGCCCGGATCGGTGCTGCATGAGGATGAAGCAGATATGGTACCTGAATACACCTCGTCCCTGCTTGGATTCAAACGGTATTATTTTTCCAGTCCCGTGCCCGTTGACGGCCCGTTCCATGTTGGTTTTCTTCAATACAATAAATATCTCATAAATGTGGGACTGGATAAGAATAGCCATACGAACCCTGTAAAGATGCACTATAATCTCGGAGGGGGCTGGCTGCTCTCGGATGCCCCGGGAGTGATCCTGTTAAGACCGTTCCTCTATGATGAATCGGCCGGAAACAGGCCACCTTCCCAACCACACATTCTGCATATTTATCCAAATCCGGCCTCGGACAAGATCTTCATTAATTCACCTGAACCGTATGATGGCTCAGAAATTTTGCTGGAAATATACGATATGGCGGGCCGGCTGATTGAAAGTACAAGTACCCGGAACGGGAGTTACGATATATCCTCAATTACAAACGGGATCTACTATATAAGGGCACGGATCGGACAATATTATTACAGCTCAAAACTATTGATCAATCGTTGAAACATGGCTGTTGATCACGCAGAAAATAATGAACTCTTTGAACATTTTCGCTTCAAATCTGACCCGGGTCAGGCTCCTCTCAGAATAGATAAATTTCTGTATAACAAACTTGAAAGCACATCCAGGAGCAGGATACAGGCCGCTGCTGTTGCTGGCAACATACTTGTTAACGATTCTTCAGTGAAACCGAATTACAGGGTGAAACCGGGAGACACCATCACCATTGTTCTGCCTCATCCTCCAAGGAATAAAGAGATTATAGCGGAAGACATCCCGCTGGATATCGTATTTGAAGATGAAGATGTTCTGATAGTAAACAAAGAACCGGGAATGGTGGTCCATCCGGGACACGGCAACTATACTGGCACTCTGGTCAATGCGCTGATGTATCACCTCAGGGACAATGCACTTTTCAGCAGCGGGGATGAACGGCCGGGCCTGGTCCACAGGATCGATAAAAATACCTCAGGTTTGCTGGTAGTTGCAAAAAATGAACTTGCCCTTAATAAACTTGCCCGTCAGTTCTATAATAAAACCACAAAGAGGACATATATTGCACTGGTGTGGGGAGATATTAAGGAGAGCGAGGGAACGATCGAAGGACATATAGGCCGCAATCCCAGGGACCGTAAACAGATGTATGTTTTCCCGGAGGGCGAACACGGGAAACGAGCTGTAACACACTTCAGTGTAGCGGAAAGGTTAGGATACGTTAATCTGGTGGAATGCAGGCTGGAAACAGGCCGGACCCATCAGATCAGGGTGCATTTCCAGTATATAAAGCACCCTGTGTTCAATGATCCCGAATACGGTGGGAACCGTATCCTCAGGGGTACCACATTCACAAAATATAAACAATTTGTACAGAATTGTTTCGGACTGCTGCCCGGCCAGGCTTTACATGCCAGTACTCTTGGATTTATTCACCCGACATCCGGCACAGAACAGTTGTTCCAGGCCGAACCTCCTGAAGGTTTCAGTCAATTACTTACCCGGTGGCGTACATATATCCAGGGACGCAGTGAAGGTCAGGCAGAAATAATCTAATGTTTATGTGCATTCATGGATGTATGGACCCGTTCGTCAAATTAGCTTTACAGGCCTGTATTACATTCGTATAAAAGGTATTAAATTTATATAACAGCTGCAGGTTATAAGACAGAGAAATGAACATCGCCATTTTTACAGGTGGGGATTCATCGGAGTATGGAATCTCTTTAAAGAGTGCCGGTCAGGTTCAGCATTGGCTTGAAAAAGCCGGACATTCATGTTTCCAGGTGGTGGTCAGCGGTGCCGACTGGATGGTCCGCAACGAAAATGAAGAGGTCGCTCTTGATAAGAACAGTTTCAGCTTTACCGGAAAACGGGGCAAGGTAAAATTTGAATTTGCCTGGAACATTATTCATGGAACTCCGGGAGAGGATGGCAAACTACAGGGTTACCTTGATATGATGGGCATACCTTACAATTGTTCCAACCATCTTTCTGCAGCCCTTACTTTTAACAAGTTTACATGTAAAACATTTCTGAAACAGCATCAGATCCTGACCCCGGAAGCACGACTTGTCAGGAAAGGCATGGAGAATGACCTTGAAAATCTGGCCGAGAACGTTGGCTATCCCTGTTTCGTAAAACCCAACTGCGGAGGCTCAAGTTTTGGTATTACCAGGGTGGTCAGATTTGAGGATCTTCAGTCGGCAGTTGATGAAGCATTGAGGGAAGATCATGAAGCCATAATTGAAAGGTACATAAAGGGAACTGAGATTACCTGCGGATTGATGAAAACCAGTGAAGGTTTTACAGTGTTTCCGGTAACAGAAATTGTCCCTAAAAATGAATTTTTTGATTACGAGGCAAAATATACGGAAGGTAAGGCTGATGAGATCACACCTGCCCGAATTGATAAGAGCCTGGAGAACCATTGCAGGGAACTTGCGACCCGAATTTATAACCTGACCGACTCTTCGGGAATTATCAGGGTGGACTTTATTATAAAAGGTAACCAGATCTACTTCCTGGAACTGAACTCCATTCCGGGAATGTCGAAGGAGAGCATTATCCCCAAGCAAATAAGATCTATGGGGCTGCATATGGAAGATATCCTTCAGCGTGTGATCGATGAGTCTCTAAGTAAATAAATCCAATTTTTTGCTACTTTTGGCATCAACTTATGAGAAGAGTTTTGATTATATTATTATCAGGGCTTGCAGCAGCATTAAGTTCCTGTATATACTCCAATTATGGAGATAATTTTGTCGTACCTGATCCCGGAGATCCCCCCACCATAAATGCAGAAACAAATCTGGATACAATGGGGTGGGATATTATTCTGACCGATAGCCTCGAGGTCACTTACTCGATACAGATAGACAACGGAGAGGTTTACCAGGTGCTGGCATTCCTGTCGTATTTACAACTTTATGAATCCGATTCACTGAACGGGGGATTCTGGATCCATGACGAAATGTGGGAGGTAGCCGGAGTTGACACTCTTACCATTTATATTTATTACAGTACAAATTCAAACAGCCTTGGGGATATCGTCGGTGTAGAGGCGAATTTGCTGAATTTAAAATTCCCGATCTTATATGAAGATCTATCAGAATGAAAAAGGCCCTGATCATATTGCAGATTCTTCTGGTTTCGTTTGGACTGCTCGGCCAGGACAGGGGTGTTCTGATATCAGTCGGAGGTGCCGGTTTCCGGATGGATGATCTGAAATACTACCTGGAGCAAAACCTGAACAGTTATCCGGTGGAAGGCAAGATCGTCAATTCATTTCCTCCTTACTCCAGTTTAACCATTAACTATTTAAGGCAATTTATGTCCATGCTCAGGATAGGGGCAGGATATGGATATACTTCTGCCGGTGCTCGTTCAGACTATTCGGACTATTCCGGTAATATCACCACAGATATTTTGGCAAGCTCTCATCGGATCGGAGCATTTGCTTCTTATTCGGTCCTGGGAGGTGAACATATCGACCTGGCCCTGTACGGAAGGCTTGATGCAAATTTCACCAGGGTCGAAATCTCAAATTCCATTTATGTTCTGGGTTTCTACAGCGGAAACAGTGATAAATATAAATCAGTCAGTCCCAACACCTCCGCCGGCTTCGAATTGATGTACCACCTCAGGAATTTTACAGTGGGTATAGACGCCGGTTACCTGGTTGACGTTCCGGGTAAGCTGAGCGAAACCGGGTCCGGAAGTAATTTATTGGATCCGGCCGACCATAACCGTATCCTGAAGTCTGACTGGACAGGCTGGCGGGCCGGTTTCAGAGCCATTATATGGTTAAATCAGCTGTAGATTTATCCGATTTTGAGCCGTACCGGATTTTCCGGATAAAATCCTTTATTATCCCGTCCAGATTAACCTCACCACCCAGCGCCCTGATAAATGCGCTGCCAATAATTGCGCCTCTTGAATATTCACATGCCGTAATGAAAGTCTCATGGCTTGAAATACCAAAACCTATGAGGGCGGGCAGCGGCAACCTCATACTACTTATTCTTTCAAAATAGGAGTGCTGATGTTGTTCTATCGTCCTCTTTTCTCCTGTGGTTGAGGCATCGGCCACCATGTAGAGAAACCCGCCCGACAGATCCGCAATCTGCCTGATCCTTACCGGATCCGTATAGGGTGTGATAAGTAAGATATGATACATCCCGTAACGCCTGAACAGATCACGATACCGGGATTCATAAAAATCCGGAGGCAGGTCAGGGATTATTATCCCGTCGATACCTGTTTCCCTGCATCTTTCCAGGAACCTCTCCATCCCCATCTGTAGTACTGGATTCAGGTAACCCATCATCAGAAGCGGGATATGTACAGTGTCACGTATATCTTTAAGCTGTTCAAAAAGCAATTTCAGACTCATGCCGTTATCCAGGGCCCGCTGGCTGCTTTGCTGTATGACAGGGCCATCGGCCAGGGGATCCGAGAAGGGGATCCCGATTTCAACCATATCAGCCCCGTGCTTCTGCAGGGCTTCCAGGATTATAGTGGTATCCTGAAGTGAGGGAAATCCTGCTGTCATATAAACAGAAAGAATCCCGCCGGATTTTTTTTCGAATAACCGGTCAATTCTGTTCATCACATCGTCAAATTAAATGCCCAGTTTATCAATATAGGTTTCCATATCCTTATCCCCCCTGCCGGAAAGGTTCACAACAACAACATGGTCTTTCTCCGGTTTGATCCGGTCAAGCACTGCAAGGGCATGCGCAGTTTCAAGTGCCGGAATGATCCCTTCTTTCCTCGCACAGAACAGTGCGGCATTCAGTGCATCTTCGTCGGTAACGGCCAATACCCCTGCCCTCCCCGATCTGGCAAGATATGCATGCAGGGGACCGACCCCAGGATAATCCAGACCGGCTGAAATAGAATAGGGTTCCATGATCTGTCCGTCATCATCCTGCATTAAAAGGGTATTGCATCCATGAATAATGCCCGGTTTCCCGATAAGAGAGGTTGCTGCGGTAAGACCCGATTCCAGACCCATTCCTTCGGCTTCGACAGATATGAACCTGACCCTTTCATCTGCCAGGTAATGGTAATATGCTCCTGCTGCATTGCTCCCGCCACCCACACAGGCAACAATATAATCGGGGTAGTCGCGACCTTCCTTTTCCAGGAGCTGAATCCTGATCTCTTCTGAAATTACCGACTGGAAACGGGTTACCATATCGGGATATGGATGAGGCCCAACGACCGATCCGATGATATAATGCGTATCCACCGGATGGTTGATCCAGTCCCTTATGGCCTCATTAGTTGCATCTTTAAGAGTTCTGTTCCCGCTTTCAACCGGCACCACATCTGCTCCAAGCATCCTCATTTTCTTTACATTGGGAGCCTGTCGCTCCACGTCGAGAGCTCCCATATAGACAATGCATTTCATTCCGGTCATCGCGCAGACCGTAGCTGTTGCTACACCATGCTGTCCCGCCCCGGTTTCAGCTATGATTCTTGTCTTTCCCAGTCTCCGGGCCACCAGTATCTGCCCTACTGTATTGTTAATCTTATGAGCACCTGTGTGGTTCAGGTCCTCTCTTTTAAGGTAGATTCTGAACCCGAAATGGCCGGATAGCCTTTCAGCCAGGTAGAGCGGCGTGGGACGCCCGGAATAGTCTTTCAATAGTTTTCGGTAATTCTCCCTGAAGCTATCCGATTCTATGATCTTCAGATAATTCTCCTGCAGCTCCCTGATGTTCGGATAGAGCATTTCAGGAATAAATGCTCCACCGTAATCACCATAAAATCCTTTACTGTCGACTTCAAATCCCATGATTCCCTAATTATTTATTTCTGAGATAAACTTTTCAAGCAGCTTAATATCTTTCATACCCGGTGACAATTCAAACCTGCTGTTGACATCCACCCCGAAAAAAATGTAGAGCCTGAAATCCGATAACGCA
>CAZIAU010000160.1:0-6681 GCA_964536755.1 uncultured Bacteroides sp.
CCCAGTAATCCTCATCCTTGTCACGGATCAGCTCCAGGTCAATGGGGACCCCGGTTTGCCAGTCCCTGCAGTTCCCCACATCCGACAATCCCGGAAGGTCAGGCATCAGGTCCCTGTCGCCGAATTGTCCCTCCGGTTTTACGACCGACCTGACAAAGAATGTGGCACTCTCCTCTTTCAGTTCGCGCAGCGGTCCCATCACGAAGTAGCTGAGGGTGATACTATCTCCGGCACCCGCCGAAAGATCGTCAGCCAGCCACTCATTGATAATGATCTCATCGGGAAATAACCATTCGTCCGGTAACGTGGAAACAAAAGAGTAAGGTGTGGCATGGATACCTGAACTCAGTTGGTTCACAAAATATGTCAGTACCGCATCCACGGAGTCCACTTCACGTAGAATGAATCGTGAAAGTACATCATCAATAAAAACCCGGTCACTCTTAATCTCCAGAATATTGAGCCCATCGATCTTCTTCACTTTCAGTCCCGCATCCGCAAAGGAGAAGTTCTCCCGTATCGCACTCTGGATATCCCGGGTCCGGGTATCCTCTTCTGCACTGATCAGTAAGACATTGGTCATTCCGGGCAAATCCATCAGCCGCGCCAGCCTGGACCGGGCCATAAACACATTGAAGGGGGCCGTCTGGGAAACTTTCAGGTTAAAGCGCCCGAGCTCACTTTCATCGGCGATGTCACCGATAACGGCCCTGAAAGGCACAACACTTTCCGCATCCGAAACAAAGGGTGCATTCAACGGGATAAGGCTGGCCTTCTGAATCCGTAAAAGGACCTCATCCCCGGTTGAGAGACCGAGCCGTTGTGATAGGTTACGGCTGATTATGACGGTATCTCCCGATAATCCTGAATAATAGTCCTCCAGTCCTCCCACCCGGTCGAAAGAATCATCGATCCCAAGGACCTGGACATGATTGATCCGCTTTTGTCCCCCGCCGGCCACTGCGATACCCTCCTGGTGAAGGACGGATGATACAGTTACATGCAGCTCCTCCCCAACCTTTCTGCCCAGGTCAACGGTAAAATACCTGTCACCCGCTGTCAGCACGTGCGTCACACTTCCCAGCCTTTGATCAACGATCCGGTTAAGGCTGTATTTCACAGAATCCCCGACGATCAATGCACCTGTAAGCACAGCCGCACTGATGGCTACTCCCAGGGCTAGCAGAAGGTTTTTCCCCAGGTAATAGGTCAGGTTGTTCAGTATGAGCCGTGAACTCCTCATCCAGTTATAAAATGGTTGTTTTCTATGAGCCGTGAACTCCTCATCCGGTTATATCATGTTTATTCATTATGACCTGCGAAATCCTCATACAGTTATCCGGCAGTTTTTCATGTAGTTATCAGGCAGTATCATGACAGCTCAAGTTTCCCGTTAACCAGCTCGTATGTTTTGCCCATTCTTCCTGCCAGTTCCGTTGAATGGGTCACAACCAGCAGCGTCAGCCCGTCCTTCCGGTTCAGCTCCAGAAGCAGTTCGGCCATGTTACCCACATTTTCATGATCCAGGGCACCCGTCGGTTCGTCGGCCAGCAGGATTGAAGGAGCATTGATCATGGCCCTCACCACGGCGGCACGCTGACATTCTCCCCCTGACAACTTTCCGGGCAGGCTGTCACGGTACTCCCATATACCCACCCGTTTCATTAATTCACCCGCACGTTCCAGTTTCTCTCTCCTCACCTCCCTGTCACGAATCACCAGCGTTGGGATCAGAACGTTCTCAAGCAGTGTACACTGCGGAAGCAGGTGGTGAAACTGGAAAACAAAACCGATCCGCTCGTTCCTGTACAGGTTCATTTCACCGTCGGTGTAACCTGAAATATTCTGACCGCGGAACAGGATCTCCCCGGAATCAGGCTTATCCAGTCCGCCGATCAGGTTCAGGAGCGTGGTCTTGCCCGACCCGGAGGGTCCCAGAATAGCTATGCTTTCACCATCTTCAACAGTAAAAGAGAGCTCATTAAGTACTATTCGCCTGTTCTCTTCGGACGGAGTTCCGAAACCTTTGGAGATTTGATCAAGTTGTAATAGCATGGTCCTGTTATAATCGTTTATACAGTTTGATTAGCTGGAATCCTGGCAACATTGGCTTCTTTAGCAGCAATGGCCTCTTTATAGATGTTAACCATTTTTTCCGCCTGGTCGTTGATGTGAAAATGTTTTTCCACCCCAGCTTTACCTCTTCGGCTAAGTTTGTCCAGCATCTCCGGATCAGATAAAAGTTGTGATAATGATCCGGCAAGCCCTTCAGGGGTATTGGGTTTAAATACCACTCCCCCTCCAGTAAGTGAAACTATCTCGGGGAATGCCCCGAGTGCAGGCTGCACAACAGGTACCCCTGACGCCATGCATTCCAGCAGGTAGATCCCGAAGGCTTCTCCGTTGCGTACCGGGACCGAAACCACCGAAACCATATCCAGGAATTCCCTCAGTCCCTCTTCCTCGAACTCTTCATGGAAATGCACCTGGCTCAGGAGGTCATTCTCTTTCAGCTTATTCCTTATTTCAGAAAGGTACTTCCTGTCATCTCCCGTTGATCCGCCAGTCAGCACAAGCCCCACATCACTGAATTCATCATTCCTCTTCAATTCAATAAAAGCGTCAACCAGAATATCAAGCCCGTTTTCATGGCACATGCGGGATAAAAACCCAATATTCCTTTTCTTTTCCGATACCGGTTTAAATGAATAGTCCTCCGGATCGACACCTATATGGACACTCCGCAGTTTTTCCTCCGGGATGTCCATCCTTTTTCTCATCTCGCCTGCATAATAATCACTTACTGACAGGAAAGCAGTCACATGCTCAGACTTCCTCGACATCAGCTTCCAGACACTGTCCCTGGCGGTAGGTTTCATCACATCCACCCAAACATCTTCATCCTGGAGCGAACAGACCACGGGCACATTGAGCCGGTGGGATAACTGGTTGGCCAGTCCGAGCAACAGGGCATTGGACAGATGGATCACATCGGGATTGCAGTTTTCCACGATCCAGTCCACCATCTTCTGCAGCTCCTCTTTCTGCTCTCCTTCCTCTCCAAGCAACATTGACACGGTCATCTCTTCCAGGCCTTTTGCCCTTGTTGATCCGGCATATTTCGAGGCCAGCCTGAGCATGGGTTTGGAATTGAGCATTTTATCCACCCATTCAGGTGCTTTCCTGAAAATGGGAAACAGTTGTTTCAGGTATATGCTTATGGCTCCGTAGAATACCGGAATCTCCCTGCTCAGATCATGCTCATCCGAAAATAAAGGAAGGTACATGGGCAACTTGACAACATGATGATCAGATTTACGCATGGCCTCCACGTACTTTGAATCCCTCAGGCAGTTCCCGCAGTAGAAGCTTCCTCCCGATCCGGGGATAATGTGCATTATTCTCATATTCTTCTCACTATCAAAAACAGTATAGCCGTCAATCACTGCCTGCCACATACATCCTGCTGCCGGCTACAGCCGGATTTGTATAAATCGCAACTCCCAGTTCATAACTCCATACGGGCTCGCCCGATTTCCTGTCCATCAGGAAAAGGTCGCCCCTCATATTGGCCACGAGGATTTTATCTCCGACCACCACCGGGGAAGCATCCACCCTGCTGCCTGTATTATATTTCCAAACCACTTTTCCGCTCTTTTTGTTCAGGCAATAAATATATTTATCCTGGTTACCTGTAAAAATATGTTCCCCCGAAACGGCGGGTGACCCGATAAAAGGCAGGTTGGCCTGTTCGTTCTCAAAAACCCAGTTCACCTTGTACTCCACCAGGTCAACTGCTGAAAACCGACCTTCATAATCCCCCACATACGCATAATTACCGTCAATACACGCCGAGCTGGCCACATAGGTGGATACCTCCATACTGGCCACGGATCTGCCGCTGACAGCATCCACCAGGTGAAGGTACCCGTCGCAGCCGCCAAATACTGCCATGCCCCTGAAAAGGGCACATGTCCCGTTAATAAAATTATCGGTCTCATATTTCCACAGACCTTTCCCCGTTAATGGATCGATCCCGTGAAGATAGTAGTCATAACTTCCCACCATTATAACTCTGTCCCCCCCCTTTTCAAAATATGTGGGAGCACCCATAATCTGGTTTTCTGTGTGGTATGTCCACCGTATATTTCCGGTCTCCAGATCAACGGCATACAGGGCCCCGTCCAGGGTGCCGACATATACCACCCTGTCCACGATGAGTGCAGGGGCCTCGATCCCATTCTCCACATTTATTTTCCACTTCAGTGTCCCGTCCATATTGATCCCGTACAGGTCGCCGCTCACATTGCCCACCACGATAGTCCCGTGACAGAGAACAGGTGCTGATTTAATGGCATCATTGGTATTAAAACTCCATTGCAGCTTCGGATTATCCGGGATCGTGGTGCGGCTGACCCCGGTCAGTTCCGCATCGCCCCTGGAATTGCTCCAGCAACCTCCCGCCTGTGCCATAACCTGCTCCGAAACAGGGATCACCAGCATAAGAACAATTAAAATCCGATTTGATATCCCGATCTGCATTTCCTTTTAATATTGTTTGACATTTTTCAGGAGGAGTCGTAATGGTTAATGGTTGTTGGTTAATGATTATTTTGACATTTGCCTGGTTCTTTAATAGTTACTGCTTTGATAGTATCAAATGATAGTATCAGATGATAGTATCATTTAAAACTTCTACGTTAAAAAACAAATCCTTTTTACTTTCTTCCATCTTAATGATAGTTATGTACTCCAAGTCTTATGCTTCATCTATTGACCCACTATGTACTATGCACTATGCACTATGCACTATGCACTATGCACTGTCCCTACGCACTACGCACTACGCACCACGCACTGTTATTGCTCCCGTTGGGCATGCCTTTGCAACTTCAGCCGCGGCTACCTTCAGTCCGCTGGCCAGTGATTCATTAAAAGGTATACCGACAACCACCTCAAATCCCCTGCCAATAAAGGTCAGGCCGTAATCTTCTCTGTATTTTTCCGTAATGCGCACGCATACACCACACTTTATACATTTTGAGGGCTCATAGATCACCAGTTCATGCTGATCCAGTTTACGGCACAGGTGCCGCTCCTCCGACCTGAACCGTTTCTGATCTGCTTCATATTCATCCGAATATAATCTCAACCTGCAATTCTCCAGATCACGGCAGTCACAATGAAGGCACCTTTTCGCCTCCTTCATCACCTCCTCCGGTTCCAGTCCATCCATAAGATCTGCCGGTTCAATCCGGTTACCCTCCACCGACTCTTTCAGGTATTCGGCGTACTCTGCAGGCAGGAGCTTACCAAACCGGGAATTGAACAGAAACCTTTCACCGGTTACCGGCTTATCCGACAGGTACTGGTCAACGCTGAAAGAGGATTCCTTTCCCTGTCCCAGTGCCCGGATGGCCATTTTTGAAGGCTTCAATGCACTTCCCACAACAAACAGATTGGTCTCCCCGACACGGTAGGTCTTTCCGTCAGCCTCAATACCCTTCGCGGTGGTGGGTAATCCCCAGCCTGATATCCCGCTCTCACCCTTTCCTGTGGCAATAACCACTGCATCACTTTTGCCTTTAAGCTCAACAAAACCAGCGGCATCGACAGAATGGCCAAGCCTGAATCCGACCCCCAGGCCAGCGATCAGCCCGATCTCATGCTGAAGTACCTCTTTCGGCAGCTCTTCCTCCGGGACATCCCTGGCCATGGTTCCTCCCGCTTCATTATGGCGGTCTATCACCGTGCACCGGTGACCCATCAGGGCCAGGTGGTAAGCTGCTGCCAGTCCGGCCGGCCCGGCACCAATGACAGTCACTGTTTTTCCTGTATCCGGACCCTTCTCCGGGACCCATGATTCATTTGCGGCTATGTCATGGTCACCAGCATATCTTTTCAACAGGCAGATGGAGACCGGTTCATCTATGGTTTTCCTGCGGCAGGCCCCCTCACATGGAGCCGGACATATATGGCCAAGAACCGAGGGAAGGGCTATATCTCTTTTTACTACCCGTAACGCTTCCGGAAATCTGCCTTCTGCCAGCAGTCTGTTCATTAACGGAATATTCATATGGGCCGGACAGGTCACCTGACAGGGTGCCTCGCAGTCGCCCACATGTTCGCTGAGCAACAGTTCCAGGGCTGTTTTCCTTGCTTCCCTTACCTCTTCGTTAAGGGTAATTATATCCATCCCTTCTTCCACCTTCAGTGAGCAGGAGGGAATGATCTTCCCGCTTTTCCTCTCCTTCACAACACATACCATACAGGATGTAAAGTGCTCTTCGTCCTTAAGGTAGCACATGGAGGGTATTTCAGTCCCGGTTTGCCTGATAACTTCGATCAGCACCGCGCCATTCTCCGCATTCACCTCCCTGTTATCAATTTTCAATTTAACCATGCGACTGAAAGACAATTATTTAATAATTACAGCATCTTCGGGGCATACCTGCCTGCATCCATCACATTTAATGCACAGGTCATGGTCCACCTCGTGTTTCTCATGCGGCCTGAAAGCTATGGCATCAGCCGGGCAACTCTGTGCACAGAGCGTACACCCGATGCAGTCATCCGTAATCTCATACCTGATCAGCTCCTTGCATTTACCTGCGGGACATTCCCCCCTGATATGTGCCTCATATTCATCCCGGAAGTATCTCAGAGTGGACAGAATGGGAT